>NZ_AFEJ02000004.1 GCF_000238775.2 Acaryochloris sp. CCMEE 5410
TCATAGCGACCTTTGAAGCATCAAGAAACTCTCAATGTCACGGCACTTGAAGCGAACCAGAGCTTTATGAGGCACACAAGGCCGCAGTCGATGATTGTCTGAAACGTCTGGACAACTAAGCCAGAGGCCGATGTCATGAAGACGATGCGGACCATCTATGGAGAGATGATTGACTATTACGATGAGGATGAATCTCTCGTAGATGCTCCAGAGCGCTATTACAGCGAATCCGAGGTTATCACTGACATCGACCGCATGAGTACCGCTGTCTGGGTCGGCTCCAACGCGATTGTTCAAAAGTTAGGCACCTACGTTAAACGAGAGGACTTCAAAGCCTCAGTCGAGGGTTTCTACCTGAAGCCTTAAAAAGTGTCGCGGGTGGTGCAGTCCAACGGATTCGGGCAAGAAACCCAACGAGGAAGATAAAGAACGCCATGCCCATGATGTGGTGTTGTCAGCCCCCAAAAGTGTGTCGATGGCACTGCACTTGGAAGGAGATAACAGACTCTTTGATGCCCACATGGAGGCAGTCCTCGAAACCTTTGAGTTGCTTGAACGAGAGTATGCCCAGACCCGAATTCAGGTGAATGGGTCCGCTCCGTCGTCGATACGGGCAATATGATTGCGGCGTTGATGCCTCATCACACGTCTCGCGATGGAGACATGCAGCTCCACACCCATATGCTGATCATGAATGGGACACAGGGACCAGATGGTCAGTGGCGGTCCCTCTCTCATGAAAAGCTAGCTCAGGCCAAGTGGATCGGCAGCTTCTACCGCCAGAAGTTGGCAGAGAAGGTCCAGCGTGGCTATCGGATCTACCAAACCAAGGATGCATTTGAGCTAGTGGGCTACGACCGTTCTGATGTCGAAGTCTTTTCTAAGCGTCACCGGGCCATCGTCAAAGCCGTTCGAGATGAAGGGCTAGAAGTTACTCCAGAGAACAAAAGCTGAAGGTACTCCCCACTCGCAAAGCTAAGCGGGTGTGGGTAAAAAGCTCCGAAATCATCCAAGACATTGGAGAGAAGAAGCCCTCTCTCAAGGGGTGAGCCATCCGATACTGGCTGAACCTCTGGCCGTCATGCCTGACCCAGATAGAGCCAGGTATGAGGTTGAGAGTGCCATTCGCCATTATGCGGAGTGGTCCTCCATCTTGAGAAGGACACATCTTATGCCTATGTCTTCAAGACCCTCAAGCGTCAGGGCATGGCTATGGAACAGGTGGATGAGGCCATCAAGCAAAGCAAAGAATTGATCCCGTTGAGCGTGGTTTCACCACCGTCACTGCCGTTGAAGAAGAAGCCCAGATCCATCAGCGCTGGATGGCAGGCCAAGGTCAGGCACAGCCGATGGTCGCTAATCCCTCACTCCTGGGATTTCGGTCAAGCTGAATGAAGACAGGCCAAGCATACTCAACACCCTCTCCAGCTCTGACCGTTACCAAATCTGGCAGGGCTTTCCAGGGGTGGGCAAGTCCAGAACTTTGGGAGTACTCAAGACTTTACTGAATGGATCTGGCTTAATATTCAAGGGTTCAGCCCCACGATTCCAGCGGCGAAGAAACTTCAGGATGAGCTAGGCATCACGACCAATACCGTGAGCATCTAGTTCTACATAAAGCTGATGACAGCCCATCAAGTCTGGCTGATTGATGAAGCGGGCATGAAAGCCGACACAGATGAAGATGATTCTGGAGAAAGCGAGCCCATTGGGGCAAAAGTCATCTTCGTGGGGGATGCAGGTCAAAACTCTTCAATTGAAGCGGGCATCCCTTCAAGTTTATGCAGGCCAATGGAGCCACCACTCACCGGATTGAGGAGATGTCAGGCAAAAAGTTGATGTCCAAAAGCAGGCCGTTGAACTGATTGCCAGAGGTAGAGGAATTGCAGCACTAGAACTCCTTGATGCCAATGGATATGTGATTGAGTCGGGCGATAAATCTGATATGGCCCAGCCGCAGCAGATCAGTACCTCGCTCTCCCCTCAAAGAACAAGAGGAACCCTGATTATCGCTGGCACCATGAGGAACGACTCGATACGGAGCAAGCCATTCGTAGAGGCGAGAAACAAGCAGGACGGCTGGGAGAATCCAGCAAGATTGTTCAGCTCAAGTCCGCAACTTGAGTATCGAGCAAAAGCGTCGGCGGATTGGTATCGAAAAGGGGATTACGTTCGGCTACTGCAAACGTCTAAAACCGCATCCATCAAGCGAGGAGAACTCTACAAGGTGGAACGACGAGAGGGAGATGAGCTGGTGGTATCTTCCTTTGGCGGTCGGCTCTATCGATTCAAACCAGCGAAATACAAACTCAGGAGGTCTACAGTGCCCATAAATTGATGTGGCCGTTGGGACAAGTTGCGGTGGACGACAACGATCAAAGAAACAACTGGATCAACGGCCACAGCTCACGGTCACCACCCTCGATGGCTTGAATATGAAGGTCAGGGACCATGAGGGACGTTCCCATGATGTACCACTGACGCAACCGCTTGCCTTGGAATATGACCGGGTGTGGACATCCTACCGCTCCAGAGTGGCAACAAGAAACGGACGATTGTCATCACCACAATGACCGTACCTCCAGCCGAGAGCCGTTCCTCGTCGATATTCTCGACAAGAACATGAACTAACTGTCTATACGAGAGCCTGAACAAACTCAGAACCGAGTCGCCAAATCCAATGCCCAAAAAAGTGCTTTAGATCTAATCGAGGGAACCTATGGAAACCAACGAACACAACAGAACGTCAACAATCAACAACAGAACGTCAACGAAATCAGAAGCCAACTCGGTCCCTCACGGACGCGATCACCATCCTGACCAATCAGTCGAAGAGGTCCAAGCCCAGAACCAACACATCCTAGACGAGAACAGAGAACTCAAGTCCCAGGTCAGGGAGCGGATCAACACCATTCCAATGGAAGTCAAAGCCGTTCTCAACCTGTTCATCCAGGAATTCAAGGAGGCGATGGCATCCAAGAAGCCTCGGATATGAGCGAATCGATCAAGGAACTCGCCAAGGCAATGGACAACTTAAGGATGAAATCGAGGATACCAGCGTCTGCAGTTGACGATGAGCGACAAGGTATTGGAGGCCGCAGAGGAAATCATGCAGATCAAGGACCAGCTCCCCCGACACGCCCCACCCAAGACGGTCGCTCAGTAAAACGGCAAGCCAGTATACAAAACGGTTCACCGGAATATCACACAATCTCCTCAGACCTAGTTGGCTGGGTGAATACCTGGTCTGAGGAGCAAGAGCTATCAGCAAGCGGGTTGGAGGATCACTTGCTGGCTCTTGCCAGGATATAGAGAATCTGACTCAAGTCTAGAACCCAGTTCCTTAGTGGTCTGGGCGAATTAGCTAATGTCGTTAAGGGGCAGCAAGGACACAAGCCCTCGCCCAGAACCTTACTTATATTCCCAGTCAATAAATAAAATTGACCAGACCATTGACCAGACCTCAGACAGCGACGAATCAAGACCATTGCCGATGCCGTAGTGGAATGGCGAACGGGTCAGGAGCTGGCTAATGCCGTCACTGAATTGGTGGATGTTCTGGCTCAGGGCACTGAAGGGTTAGACCGGGCTATTATCCGGCTCCAAGCGGGGATTGAGGCACCCAATATCTGGATGTTCAATCCCCGCAATGGCTGAGTTGGTCGATGCCGTTCAGGATTGGCAGACTGAGGTGGAAGTCTCGGCGGTCATGGACGAAGTACAGGATTTGGTTGCCTCAATCACGGTGCCTCAATTCCTGGGCATGGATGACCTGGCTCAGGATGTCCATGACCTCAATGAAGAACAAGCTTTAGCTGAGAGTGGCTTGGTTGAGCAGTTGGCTGATTTGACGACTCAGATTAACGAGCTGGCTAAACCCCAGCAAGTTCAGTTTGAGGGCATAGAGCAGCTTGCCGAAATCGTAAGCGAACTCCAGCAAGGGCAATCCTCGCTCAGGTGCAGCCCCAGCTCCAGGCCATCACCCAACAGATTGAAGCCTTTAACGCCAAGCAACCCACTTATTCTTTGCCAGAATTAAGGAGCTGGCCGATACCGTTAGTGAGTGGAGGGCACATGAATCCATTACTCAGCACATTGGCGCACTCATGATCTGACCGTTCGCGCTCAGCGAAGCCTGAAGACCTTCCCAGCTATGCTGCAATTGGCTAAATCCGTGAAGGCAATGCGCTCTGTGGATGCACTCATGAACGGGCCAGTCGCAGACCAACTCAAGGAAGTCGCTCGACAGTTGACGGACAAGGGATGAGTGTCACTCCTAAGCCCAAGACCATGATGATCAGGTGTTCTGGAAACCAGACTATACGGGAGTAGAACGACCTGACTATATTGACGAGAAGCATGGAATGAATGGGTGGCGAGCTGCGTCCATCCTGATGTGATTGCCGCTCGGCTCCAATCCATTGCCGATGATCAGGTGATTGATCGGTTGCTGGGAGCCAAGATTGAGGACATCGCCACTCGCAGGCGGGATGGGTCTTTCAAGACGGTCCGTAGTCAGTATCATATTGAGCCAATCCGTGCCTTGATTAATGATCGGTCGCATCCTGAAGTGTTGAGCTATCAAGAGCTAGCTGAAGGGGAGGCTGGTGGGCTGATGCTGGGGTTGACCCACTCACCTTTGAAGAACTCGGACCCAATGAGGAACCCACACTGAGTCTCTATGGAACGTTTAAACCTGATACTCCCCGCATCGACGTAGACAAGACCCGCAGAGCTAGAGCCAAAGACCCAAATGCCCCAACCAAATATCGCAAGTATGAGAATCCATTGGGAACCAAGCGCGAATTGTTTGAACGGGATATGGCCTTCCAACCCGTTCCAGATCACATCGCTGAGCGAATCTTTGATAAGTATGGTGTTGTGCAAACGGATGAGGAACGAACCAAAGGATTCTGGTACACCGTCTACAAGCATCCTGAGATTCCCATCTACCGGACTGAAGGAGACAAGAAAGATGCGGCATTAGTCTCTCAAGGAAGAGTCGTCATTGGCGGGCAGGGGGTCAATATCGGCTATCGGGCCAAGAACCAGCACGATGAAAACTCGAAAGACGAGTACTGCATCCGCAACTAGACGTGTTTGCGGTTCCAGGCAGAGAGTTCAGGTATGCCCATGACTGGGATTCAAAGCAGTCCACGGTCTGGAATGTGCGCCGTGAAATGGTCAGAGAAGCTGAACTCATTGAAGAAAGAGACTGCGAGACATGGAGAATTCCTTGGGACTCTGAGAAAGGGAAAGGCGTTGATGACCTGATCGCTAATCATGGCCCCATCGCGTTTGAGCGGGCTGACAAGAATGCCTATCCGATGGAGCGGGAAATCACGATGCACTATCGGGGACAGTACACCCAGATTAAGAAGCGATTGAATCGCCACTTGGATGCGCGGTCCACGATATTCCCATTTACCTAGAAGCGATGAAGGATGGGGACGAGATGGATGGCATTCGGGTCTTATGGGAGTCTTCCACTGCCCGATCCTTCCAGCATTATCATGACAAGCAGCACTATATTGAAGGCATCATCAAGCTCTCGGATGCCTATCGTAGACTCGTCAGAAAGACGGTGACCCCAAGGCCATGCAAATCCTCGTCAATAGACTGAAAAGCCCCGACCCATTATCAAGGTCGAGGCCAGAAGTCGGAACTTAAAGCGAGGTCGTGGGCGTTAGTCTACACGACGGGAGTCAACCACCGTACCGCCGTAAGGACTGATCCAATCAGAACCCGGCATGGGAGGTGGGCCTGGAACAATCTCTGTGCGCCTCCACCCAGATCTATCTTCAATTTCTATGAGGCTCCGTTCTTGAGGTTTGCGGTTTCTGGAAAGACTCGGCTTTGAATATCGTCTGAATAAATTTCTGACATGGGATTTCTCCTTGATTGAGTTACAACGTGAAACTGATTCGAGAGAATATGCCACCCCTTTATCGGGACATGGAAACTTCTCGTTTGGGCTGTTCTTTCTTCTCAACAGGGGACGGGCATTGTTCTTTTTAATCCTGGCAATGAGCTTGCTTGAATCTAGTCCTTTCTCTCGCCTCCGATTAATCGTATCTTTCTGTTCTTGGGTAAATCCAGCTAGCTCATCCTGACTTTCTGCGGTGGGACTCTCAGGCTGAGATGGGGTATTTTGGACTCTACATTATTTTCTCATCCCCAGCGGGCTGATTCTGAGAATTTAGTTTGGGTTCCTCAATCTCAGCCCGCTCATCTGTCGCTTTTGGCTTGGGAGCCTCTGTCTCAGCCTTCTGGCTTTTAGCTTCGCCTTGCTGCTCTTGATTATCCTTGGGAATGTCAGCCTCAGCTTTAAGGTCTTTCCCAGCGAGATTATAGCGATCTGGAAGCGCAATACCATTTGGATTCTGAGAACCGTGCGAGTGCCCACTTTAATCGTCAGCGTCCCTTTGAAATTCTCAGGGTTTTGAGTGCATCCTGAATCATCTGAGCCTGCTTTAGATTAACGGAACTGCGATCATGGTCAATCATTCCATCACCATCAAGCCGAATATCTCTTGTCGATTCAAAATAACTCGCAGATTGCTAATCTCAATGCTACGACCCAGCTTCTCAACAATATCCTCGTTGATCATACGGAGTGGGTCAAGGTCTTTAGGTTCCGAGGCTTTCGCTTTCGGTGCTTCGGCTTCAGGTGCTTGAGAGGGTTCCGCCCTTTCTGGCTCTGAGGAGTTGTGGACCACAGCCCTCGCTTCCTCCTCACTCATACCCTCGTCTTGACCCTGCATCACAACCAGCTCGTCATAGTATTTCTGCAACTGCGGATCTTCGCTGATGTGTTCCTGGATATCGGCATAGGTTAGCTCTTCGTCCAAGGCTTTAGACAATAACACCGCATATTGGTCTTGGCTTGTGGATTCAGTCTGTACCTCTGCCCCCTGCTCAAAGGCATCAAAGTTGGCCTCAGTGGTGACGAGTTTCTGAACGTCTTCAATGTCCATCCCATTAACAGCAGCTTGAGCCACGACCTTCTGATCCAGCTCACTCAATAATTCTGGATTCTCACTGAGGCGAGACTGAATATCCTCCCAGGTCAGATCTGGATTCTTCTCAAATTCACCCAGTAGTTGGGAATATTGCTGTTGGGCATCCGTCGATAGTTCCACCGAGGGATTCACTACAGAAGCATTCACTTCCAATACTGTTTGAGCTTCAGGCTCCTGGGTCAGCTCCTGATTAACCTCTGGGGTGGGGTTCTCTAGTTTGTATTGCGCCTCCACTGACTTTGCGGTCTCAGCTAGATAAACAGAGGTATCTTGAAGCTTTGCATCAGCCATCTGAGATACATTTGGTCCCTGGGAGATAATCGCGGTTGCTTCATCCGGTCCTTTCCCAGCTTTGAGCGCTTGGTAGAAGACTTGCTTGTCATAGTCAGCTCCCAAGTCGGGCTGATTTGGATAGTCTCCTGAATACGCTCATAGGTGAGATTGGGGTCATTCTGTTGCTCAGATAGGATCTTTACATATTCATCTCGTCGCTCCATATCGCGCTCTGTGGGGATGGAGGCTTGGTTCTGTGCTTCAGCCATTGTTGCTTGTCTCCTTTGTACGGTTTCCATTGCATTACGAACGTTCTGCTGCACTTGCTCTGGCAGCTTGCTCAGGGTCTCTTCAAACCAATTCTTGGCCCGGTTGATGTAGTGGTTGGTCATCCTCCACATATGGACCACGGGACGAGCCACCACGGTAGGAATGCCCTGTCTGGCATAGCTAATGGCAAGCTTGCCTGTATCAATCATGCTTTTCCCGATCACCGTCGGAGCGGCAAACCCACTCAAGGGCCGTGCCCAGGCATCCGTCTTTGCCAGCATGTCTGGGATTCTGACTTTCGTCCAATCATCAAATGCCCTCTGCCGGAACCAATGGGTCAAACCCGGTTGAATGTTTTTGGACATCTCCGCAAACTGATTCGTGAGCCGTGTTTCGGTAAAGTCATGGATACTGGAGTGCATCCAGTGAGTGGCTTGACCCACGGCACCCGCGACGAAGGGGCCAACGATGGGGGCATGGGTCGCTGCCACGGCTACCCCTGGCACCGCTGCCATCTGAATCCCTTTCTTAGCCACACGCATTAAGGGAGCCGCTTGGAAAAAGAGTTGTTCTTCGTCCCTGAGTTCTTGATATTTTTTGCTGATGAAATTCTGAAATTCAAGTTTTTCCATTATTCAAGTTCTCCATAGTTAGAGTCCTAATTCGTTCCGAGGTAATGTACCGCTACCGTCCAAACCCCCGATTTTGGCCTCGGTTCCGATTCTGGTTGAGCTTGTGGCCGTGGGTTTCCACCGCGACTTTGAGTTGGGCACTCTTCACATACCGCTCCGCCATCTTGGTTGGGTCTTGCACTTTCTCGGCATAGTCGCTCATCCGTAGCTTGGTCTTAATCACATCCGTGGGGGTGTTATTCCGTATCTCCTGCTTCGCCAGTTCCATTGCCTGTTCAGCGGTCTCGATCTTGACCGCCACTCGCGGCTTGCGGAGGGCGACGGCATTGATGATGACGCTGTTGGTCGCATTCACGGCCTGCTGGCCGATTTGCAACGCTTCTCTAAACTGCTGTTCTTCGCTACTCATGCGGCTTTCTCCTCTTGTTGCTTCAATTTGTGGGATTCAACTTCTTGGGTAGAGGGCAGCAAGGCATCCGCAGACACCATGCGGTCGGACATGATTTGTTCTGGAGAATCTAACACCCGCTCTTGGGCTATCCGCTCCATCTGCTTATGGACATGGCTTTCGTACATCCGTTCACATTCGGTGAACCGCTGCATATCCGTTCCATTCCGTTTCTTCAAGTTGAAGCGCATCCGAATGGGCCGATCATCCATGCCGGGGTTGGTGCAGATAAATTCCCCTTTCTTCAATCGTTTGATATCTGAAGCCGTAATCAGCCGCTTCTTTTCTCTTGCTCATTGCGGGAGCGGCTGTTGCCCATCTTCCCGTAGCTGCGAGACTTGGAATGGTAGTGCTTGGTGTACTCCCCCAAGTCCGCACTCAGGTCTTCTCGGACCTTGTAGCTCCCACTCTTAAAGATGAATTGGGTGGAGGTGTTGTCAAAGATGGACTCTGAGGTCTCCGACTGATATTTAATCTTGGGTTGGCTGTAGCTCTGCATGGATACAAAGGAATAGAACCCATAGCTCCGATCCAAGGACACCACTTCTTCAAAGCTTGGCAGCATCAATCGGGCGAATTCATCTAGGAACACACCAAAGGGCCGATCCCGTTCTGTATCCTCATTCAAGTTGCGCTGAATCAGTAGGTGAATAGCAACAGCGACTAATGGAGCCGTGGCTTTCTTGGCCTGTCCATCCAACTCAAAGAAGATGATTTGCTTGCCCGGTAGATCCAAGGGAATGGTCGATTGGGTAGGTTCGCGCCCATCGATGGACAGACAGGGGATGGTCTGACGGTTCACCATTGGCAAGAGGTAGTTGATGCCACTCGCTAATATGCCACCAGCGGTATCTTGGGTGCCCGTCACACTCATCAGGCCCACGAGCTGTTGCCTCACCCACATGCCTAAATCGCTATCTACCTTGAATGCGCCTTCTTGGTCGGCCATTTGAATCCGCTCTGCGATACCCGGCAGGCCCATCAAGGCCCAGACCATCGGTAAGTCGGAATAGTCTGCCCGCTTCGCCATCATCAATAGGGCTTGCAGGAAGTACTCTGCATGATTGTCGAAGAAGGGATGCTTGCCTGAAATATTGACAATCACGTTATCGGACAAGGTTGAGGCGATGGACCGCGCTCTCAATGAGTCATCCGCATCTTGCATAAATTTTAGGTAGTCAAAGCCATGACTGTATCGCTTACCGGGGGCAAAGCAGTAGCAATCATATGGATCTGGTTGCTTGAGGGCAAAGGGGATGAATTTCTTCTTGAGAGTACCCTTCACATCAAAGACAATCAGGGTGTGCTCCTGGCGTATAGCATCTGCTAAGGCTAGCTCAATCACCGTGGCGGTCTTGCCCTTACCAGACCCACCCACGATGGTGACCAGGGGCTGGAGGTCTGGGAGGATCAGGGGGTCATCGCTGCCCAGACGCAGGGCTATCTCATCCCGTTTTCGGTCTCTGATTTGCTTTAATCCCAGCATCTTAGCTCGATGCTGTTCCCGTCTCGTGGCCCATCGGGCATCATCGGGTTCGCGTCTCGTCTCATCCTCAAACCACCACAGGGCAATTAGGATCAGGGCCAATAAACCCGTCAACCAGGGGAGAGGGCCATTGAATAGGGGAGACAGGTCAACCCCTTCAGATTGGGGCTGGGGAGGCTGTTCGGTTTTGTGCTGCATCATTCACCACCTTTGCTTTTAGCGATGGGGATGAATCTGTCGTTGTGTCTAAAGTAGTGGTCGCAGCAATAGGTTTGCTGGCTGGAGTAACCCAACTGCACAAGCAGGGGCACTGCGAGAAATCTGATGTTGGTCATGGCGGTCAGAATTATCTACGCGATAATGTACCGCCAGGTCATTTTTGGGGTGGGGTGGTGGTGTGGTGGGAGCATTAGGAACTGAGTTAACAAGCTACAGTAAGAATGAATCTCAAGCTAAGCCCGTCAAGGAATGGGGAAGTGTAGTGACAGCTTATACCATTGACTTCAGCCCAATTACCAAACTCACAGATGAGCAGTTTGACCTTCTCTGTGAGGCCAATCCTGAAATTAAGTTTGAGCGCACCCCAACTGGAGAACTTGTGATTATGCCGCCAACTGGTGGGGAAACGGGTCGAGGTAATGCAAAACTTACCTCCCGATTCGTTGTTTGGAGTGAACGATATGGCCTTGGTGAAGTCTTTGATTCATCCACCTGTTTCAGAATTCCTGGTGGTGGTGATCGGTCCCCTGATGTGGCATGGGTAGAAAAGTCCCGCTGGGATGCCCTCACACCAGAACAACAACGCAAATTCCCGCCAATCTGCCCTGACTTCGTGCTGGAATTGCTCTCACCCAGCGATAACCTCACCGTGACTCAGCGGAAGATGCAGGAGTACCTAGCAAGTGGGATACGGCTAGGATGGCTTATCAACCCAGAAGATAAACAGGTGGAGATTTACCGACCAGGGCAGGAGGTTGAGGTGTTGCAATCACCCAGCGCGATTTCTGGAGAAGAGGTGCTGCTAAAGTTTAGCCTCAATCTGGAGTGGATTTGGAATTAAAGAAATTCTATTCCGAAATATAGTCTTAAATCTTATCTCTCTGTCTAGTTATTGATGTGGCACGGAGAAGCCCAACTGTTTATATGCCCAAACGTAGTGATCTGGTATCACAGGACCGGGAGAATTCAATGATTTTTGAATGACATCTCGTCCAGTAATCTCAACTCGATGAGCCAGCCACTGATAAGCTAATTGGCGAGAGACATCACGATCAAAGACTTCCGTAAGCTCTTGCCCACCTCCCCAGTAAGAAGATTCATAAATTAAGCTACATTTTTCATCTTTAAAGTGAATAGCCACTTCTCCTTGTACTTGTTTAGCTTGCCCATCAAAGTTTAAGACCGCATGATAGAGAGTTCCACCTCGGTAAGGAATTTCACCTATCACATTCATACTGTCAACTAAATACCTACCTTGTGTTTCAGGTACGCATTGTCTTAAGGAATCGAGTTTATTTCCATTCTGAGCCAAAGAAGCAGATGTCGGTAAAAATCCAAGCAACGAAACTGCGAATAGGCTAAGTATAGTTTTATTCATCGTTTTCACCTGAAATTGAAATATTTTTCGGGATCAACAGGATAACCTGAACGGTGGTTACCTTGAGTGTAGCCTTCAAAGAATTCAAAATGAAGGTGGTCTCCTCTACTACGCCCTGTGTTTCCAACCCTACCAATTTGATCTGCATTATCAACTGATTGACCGGGTCTCACATTAACCTCTGAGAGATGAGCATAAAGTGTCCCTGTCCCGTTCGGGTGTCCAACTACAATAAAATTCCCATAGCCATCTGGGTCCCAGCCAACATGATCAATCGTACCAGCCTCAACTGATAACACAGGAGTTCCTTTTGCTGCACCAAGATCTACTCCTAGGTGTGGGCGTCCTCTTCTTCGATGAAAATGAGCGAAATAGTCTGTGAAAAGATAAGTTCCTTGTGGCAATGGTGAACTGTATGTTCCTGTTGCAATTCCTGTACCCTCTGGAGTAAGTACACCAAGTGAGCCAGGACCACTATTACTCGCTAGCGCACCGGGCCTGCAAGGCAACCCAGCCGAAGCAACACCAACAGGCTCATTCGTGGAAGCATCTCCAGTCGGTCCATATTTCTCAAAATTCGCGGGATTACTCCACACCTCACTTTGTTCAGGACCACCCGGCAGAGAGGTCCACTGCAAAGGACTCAACACCCGATCCGCCAGAGCAAAGTCTCCTCTCTCAATCGCAGCCATCAAATCAACGTTCTCTTCGGCTCCAATAATCTTGATCCACTCCACCGCAGCTTGAGCCGCAACCGCCCGGTCTCTGGTCCAACCATCTATTCCTGTTCTTTGCAGAAGAGACTGCCTAGACTCTGGCGTGAACTGATAAATTCCATAAGCACCCGTCTGAGAATTGGGCTTCCAATTCGTCCCATCACTGCTTTCGCCAATTCTGATTCGGGCTAGATACTGTCTGAGATTATGGTCAGGATCGGCGGGCGTTGCAGGCGTTGACGTGCCCTGACTTTGACCATTGCTAGCGGTAGGGCTGAAGGTAGCAGCCGCCTGGTCCGTACCTACAAACCGCCAGTGCCAAGGCTCAAAGCTCACCCCTTGGCTATTGCCCTCTGGGAATGACAACTCAAACCCATACTTGCCCGCATTGGCTTGCATCCAGGCATACTCAGATGTCCGTGCCCAAGACCGATCTAAGCTGGAATTCTGGTTATTGCCCACATCCACGGCTAGACCCGTGTGATGCTCACTATGACCGGGAGGCGCTGAGGTCAAGGCAACCACTTCTGGAGAAGCACTCGCCACCTTGTTATCCCAAATCGACTGCTGAACAGCCACGGAACGGAAGCCCGAGACTGCTTTGATATCCAATCCTTGAGACGCAGCATCTTGCCGCATCTGTTCAAAGGCTTGGGCTGCATCTGGAGCTAGAGTCTCCTGTACGCCATCGACAGAGGTCACGTTGACTAATTGACCCGTGGTTTCTGCATAGGCAAGATGACCATATTTTGAATTCGTTGGAGAAACATCACTTTGCCCTGATGAAGCAATAATCTGATTGGGGTCGCAATACACCTGACTCAGGCCCGCAGCCGTCAACGCTCGATTCCTAAACTTGGCAATCTCAGCAGGCAGGCTCCTTCGACTCGCCACTAGGAACAAGCCCCCTTCTTGAACAGTGAATGGTGTCGGAATCACAAAGAAGTGAGGGGTGCATTGCTCCCCCAGGATCGGAATGGTGTAGCAGAATTGGATGGCAAGGGAAAGCTTGGCAGTACTCGGTTTATCGGGATACTCCTTAATATCCCTCAAGACAAACTTGGTGTAAGAATTAGGACCAAAGGGCTTAATGCCTGCTGGTTCCCAACCCCCATTGACAATCTTTGGTAAACCCTTACCCCCTTTGACACCCTGACCATTCTTGCCTTTGGAATGCCCTTGCACCCATTGCTTCCCTTCAATATCGTCATCCCCCGTCACTTGGGCGAGGGGAGAGCTGATAAACTTCCGCATCTCAAAGTGGGGGCAGTTGTTCGCCCTCTGGTTTTTAGTCTGACCGAGGGTGCATTTGATGGGTCGAAACTTCTGGTCTTCCGTACCACCGGACAAGGCATGTTGAACGGAGGGTTCTTCTGGTCCCTCAACACCACTGTAGGCAATATCAAACCTTGCAAACACATCCCCAGCCAAGAAGCTAAAGGCCAGGTCAAAGGGTAGCTTGTTGACGGGAATGTCGGAGAGGCCCGGAACGGAGTTGACCAATTCATCCTCAGCACCGGGTATCTCTTCAATCGCCAGGTCCGCAATCTTAGGTAGGGTCTGCTCAATGGGCTGATTGACCAGATCAGGGACGGCACCCAAGGGCAAATTCTTTAGCTCAGGCACGGCCTTGATCACTTCTTTAACGGCTACATTCGTCCCTTTAGCGAGGACATAAGCTTGTGCCCGCTTTCTCACCTGTTGCCAGTTGCCGTTAATCGCATCACCGACGAGAGGGACAATCTGATTAACGGGCAGCTTCTTGAGGGTGGGACCAATCTTCTTACCAATCCCTGCTAGCTGAATCTGCTCAGCCTTGGATATTACACCCTCCCAATTGCCCCGTGCTAAATCCTGAAGCGGAATCCCTTTAAAGGCGGGTATCTTGCTGAGGTTGGTTATCAGCACTTTCTCTCCCGTGGTCAGGGCGGCTTGCTGGAGCTGTTTGCCTGCTTGAGACGGGTCATACAACACTCCTAATGCGGCTTGGATAGCGGGAGCGGCATCATCCACGGTGATTTTCTGACCGTTATTAAGCTTCGTATAGAGGTTATCGACTTCATCAACCGTCAGGCCATAGACAAGGGGCACATCGCCAATGGGCACACCTGCAATATCCGTGCCCTGTCTCGCTGAAATATCTCGCAGGGTGAGTTTGGTGAAAGATGCCGTGACGGGATTTTGCTGCAAGTCTCCAAACTTGAGGATTTGGTCAGGAGTCGCCCCTTGCGGCCATGCTCGATCAATCTGGTAAGGAAGCTGCACCCCATTGGGTAAAGGTGGAATCTCGACATATCCCGCTTGCTCAGCCGTCGTGAGTTGTCGAAACGTCGGGGACGGTCCAGGATCTGGGTCATAGTAAAGGCCCGGTAAGTTGACGGGGGTATCTGGGCTAAGTGCTGCTGTCTGTTGCTGCTGCTGAGCGAGGGCGGGGGCTATCTGCGTTAGGGAGGGCAGACTAGCCAGGAAAAAGGCAAGTAATTTCTGTTTCATAAGGGGAATGCTGTGGTGCGATAAATGAATGTACCGCTCAAGGAAAACGGCCCCATCTGGAGCCGCTATCTGTCCATCCCAGAAGGGAAAATCAAAGGTGACTGATTGACGATCTACAGCTCAGCGAATAGAAGCTCACTGATTACCTCCTGAGTCGTTTCCAGAGTCCTTGAGCAGCAAGATCCAGGCGATAATCCCCAAGATCCAACCGATGGGGCCTGCAAGAAACAGGAACGGTGTGAGGACGATCAGGAGCATGACAAGACAACCTTTCATCAAACGCCCTCCACAAAGTAAATTTCCACCTCTTTATCGAAGTGATAGAGGCCATTTCGAGAACGACTAGACCGATTGGGAGCAAAGCTACTCACGAGGGATGAGGCTCTATCTCCCACACTGCTAGAACGAAGCTGGTCAATGCCTACATTGAGACCTACCCTGAGCAGTTTGTTGCCAAAGCCTTCTCCCTGGCCTTTGAGCTTGGCTTGCAGATAGGGGGACTGCTTATACTGGACAACCGCAACGGGGGTCTTTCTGCCGTCTGGTGATTCATCCGTGAGATTGACATGCTCAATGGGTTGCTGATTGACTTCCACCACTTGCATACTCAAAAAGTCGCCCTCAGCACTAGTCACCTCAGCAATCACTTTTGAGCCTTTCTTCGCCATTGCCCCTAAGTCTTCACTGAGGGTCAACAGATACCGCTGACCGATGATCGCGTCACTGTTCTGGGGTATCCAGGTAATCGGATTGTCCAGCTTCGCCTTGGCTGTGGTGCCTGGGGAAATCAGTCCTTTACCCAATGGACTACTGCTAGCGGGGTAGAGGACAGTGGGTACATCGGATACCTGATTATCTTCCAGCAAGTCTCCCGTCAAAGAAGCCACCAGTATTCCTTGGGGTGGAGGGGCCTTAGCAACGGGCTTGGTGGTAATCGGTTTACGGACGGGGTGAGAGGTGGATACCTTGATGGAACGAATGGGCTTGGGCGTAACAGGTCGAGCAGGCTGCACGGGCTTCGGAGTAAAGGCCGACTGCTGGGCAAGGCTAAAGTTAGCAGCAGGCTTGGGGGCTTGGGCGACGGGTTGAGGTCTCGGTGCAGGAGGTCTAGCGGCAACCGCAGGCTTGGGAGCAGGTCTATTGCGATAAACGATCCGAGGGCGAGATGGGGGTACAGACCGACGGACCTGAATCGGTCGTGAGACGCGGTGGACTGCACTGGGCGGTCTGCGGTTGGGCTGGGCTGGCGTTGTCTTCGGCACCACTATCGGCTTCTGGGGAACCGCTGTGAGCTTGTTCTGGCCCGGAGCATCGGTCACATTCCCCGTTTCATACTTCTGCTTTAGCTCAGAAATTTGGACGGCTTGGCTCTTGATAATGGCATCCTTGTCATCCTCTGGCATCCCAATCGTGGGTTGGGGCCTGGTGGCAACCGCTGGCTTGGGAGAATCACTGTTCCCTGATGTCACGGCTTGAACCACCGCCAGAATCAGAAAGATACTCCCTCCAATCACTCCAATCTGGATGGGTAGCCGTCGTCTTGTCTTGGTCGGTGTCTGGGCATCAAACTCATGGGTCAGTTCCGGTAAATGGAAGTCTTGCAGGGTGGCGGAAACAGGTTCTTGGGGTTGTTCTTGTGCTGGGTCTGGCTGGGTTGGTTTGGCCTTGGGCTTAGTCTTGTTAATCGCAGCTAGGGCTTCTTTCTTGGTCTTGATGTCGCTCATCTTAGAAATCCTCCATTGATGTAATCATCAGGCCGTGATTCTGGTACTTGGTGATCAGGTGGTTGAGTTGGCTATAGCTATCTCCAAACAGTCGCTGGGCTTCCCCTTGCGTGGGTATCACTGCCTCAACCACGAGCTTTTTATTCAATTTCTCCGGGAAGGATTTACCGTCCTTAGACCGATGGGTGCGGATGGAAATCACATGGATCTGCCACTGACCCGGTTTGGTCTGGGTGAGATGGATATCCGTATCTCGCTTAATCTCAACGACGCTCTGCCATTGGCCCGACAGGTATTCTTGGATCGGCTGCTGAGCTTTCTCATATTTCTGATGCTCAATCTCTAGCCAGCCATCCCGAAGCAGGGGGTCGATGGACTGGGCTACGGCAAACAGCTCCCCTGGATAAATGTGGTCGTTATGCTTCTTGGGAGGACTGCCCCCATTCCAGGTCCAACCCACTTTGACGAGTTCATAGGCATAGGTTCTCAGGAGTTCTTCCTCCCGGTGCAAGGGGTCCACTTTTTGGGCCTGGACGGTCTCATCGTCCTGGGTCTGAACATAGATGGTGGACTGGTCTGATGCGAGTTGGGCACTGCGGGAGCTGGACAAGAAAGCCCCACAGCTTGAAAAGAAGTTGAGGGTGAACACCCCCAAAATCGCATACAGCACATAGGGGCGTTGCTTCTTGTGGGTGTCGGTCGGATCTTGGAGTTTTAGCATGGGTCTTGCAATTGGGAATGAGGGGCTGTTATCGATTTCTCAAGGCTCTGGAGGTGACGGCTGAACTCGCGGATAAGGCAGCGGAAGACACAACGGTTACAGCTGCTCCCACGGTGGTCACCACAGCTCCCGTATAGACCCCTGATGCAGCTAATGCCCCCACCGTCACCGCAGCCGTGGCGACCGCAGGGGCGACATAGCCTAAGAAGGTGGCAAAGGCGGCTCCTTGATCCGCGATGGGGTTATCCGTTAGATAGATCGCCCCAAACCCAATCACGAAGATATAGGCGAATCGCACAAGGGCAATAATGACCAGGGCTTTCAGGTACTGCAAAACTGCCCACTTATGACCGGCTATCGGTAGGGTGGAATAGATGATCATGATCGGGGCTAAGATCCCAGCCAGCATCAAGGCCAGTTCTTGGCCGGAGACAAACCAGTATTGGATCTGGAGGGGACCTTCAATAGAGACGGTCCGCACCGTGTTCTCTTTAACCACGTTGAAGCCATGTATGGCGTCATCGATGGGGTTCAAGGTGTTAAATATCGCGGCACTAATGCGGCCTAGATCGGCTTGAATCCCTTTCTTACGACTCTCAATCACTTCCAGAGCCGTCTCACAGCTCGGGCAGTCTTTCTTGATGGCAGCCTCATCCCGTTCCAGCTTTTGGGCCAACAACTCCAAGCAGCGCACGGCGGTTTGCACTTTCGGGGTTTGAACCTGGTCTAGCCCTTTACCGGAAGCAGCGGCTGCGGGGTCTCTGAGGGTGATCGCTGGCAGACGAGAACAGCTCGCAGACTGACGGTTATATTCGGCTATCGCTGAGGACGCATGAATCTTGTCCTTAAGGGCATCCCGGACCACTAGCCCCGCCCACTGGGAATCGAGGATCAGTTCGCTCCCTCGATTCGCCACCTCCCGAAAGCTCCAGGCCACGGCTTTCGCCCCCCAGCCATAGTTGAGGGTAAAGGCCAGTAGCAAGACGATGGGGACGATCTGCTGCAAGACAATCCGATGGGTTTCACCACTCAAAAAGCTCATCCCTGCTCTCGCCATCAGCACGAGGCAGGCCACGAGCAGAAAGGGCAGCAGGATGCTAAACATCGCCTTGTTATTGACGGTTGTCCGGGGGTTATCTCCAAGGATGTCCTCCCATAAGGCATCCCACCATTGAGAGGTCTCAAACATGCGGATCTTGGACTCCCGCAGCAGATCTACACCAACGGAAGGGTCGAGGTCCTCATTAATGGCATGGGCTGACACTTCACCCAAGGCGATAAACAGTAGGGTGAGACCGATGACGGACACTATCGTTCTAGGGAGCGGCCTCTGAATATAAGCCAGGAATGTAGAGGTAGTTGAAGCTAAGCTGTTCCCGCAGAGCAGCCTGGTCTTGGGCACGGTGTCGTTCATCTTTGTATAGCTCCAGTTCAGCTCGGATTTGTTCTTGGAGAGTGAGTTCTGAGGCGCTTAGGTGCAGCCCCGTCGTGCGCTGCTGATGGGCAAGGGCAGAGCCAACTACGAGGGCATCTGAGGACCGCTTCTGTTGTTCTTGACCCGATACGACGTTGCTCAGTATGGCTCCATTGGTTGCGGTTCCTTGAGCCATCAGGCTGTTTTGAGCGGTGAGAGACTTGAGGACCGCTTGGGAAGACTTGAGGGTTTGGGCTTTCTGGCCCGTCTCCCCAACAGAGGTGGCAATCTCAGCCCCCGCCGTGGCTTGCTCTTTGCTAGCGGCACTGAGCTGCACGAGGGCTTGTGTGGACTCAATGGTGTTAACCACGGACTGCTGTACCTGCTCCCCCTGCTGCTGAATCAGGGCTTGACCATCCTCAGAGAAGACGAGCTGAGTCATTAGTTGGGGGAGTAAGGCTTTTCGAGCTTCGTTGTTGCGGGCTTGGGTATACACCTGAAAGGGGTCTTGGGGATCTGAATAAATGGGGTCCTCAGATCCACTGCCTCCTTGCTGGCTCCCGCTGGTGCCATTGGTGCCCAACTTGTCGTACTCGGAGAGGACGGTAGAGATGGACCCACTTAGGATCCGCTTCAAGGAGAAGTTATCGATTGCGTCATAAATGGCTCGGCCTACCTTGTAGGCATTAAGCGCTTTCTGTCCATACTCATAGACCTTAAGCAGCTTGCGCTGGGTCTCATTGATAACCCTCGCTTGTCCAGGTTTTTGTTTAGGTCCAAGGACATTAAATACCGTGCCGAGGAGACCACTAGGGAGCTGAGCCGTGGGCACTTCCGTATAGGTGGCCGTATCTAGAGGATTATCCTTGGTTATCGTCACATCTCCAGTGGGGATGGACACGTCAGGGAAGGTGGTGGGTGTGGTGGTGGTCGGTAAGGTAATATCGCCACTAATCACTGGGTCGTCATAAGAGACCTGAGCATAGGCAGGGACAGTGATGACGGTGGCTTGAACTGACAGCACCAGAGTTATCAGTAAAGGTTTAGGCTGCATGGTCTTCCACTCCAATGGTTTCAACCTCAATCCCTTGTTTGTTGGCCTGGGAGAGCTGATCACCAAAGTCCACTAATCCCGCGACGGGGTCATCAGGATAGCGAGACATCACCCGGTTGCGGGCTTTGGTTTGCTCTCCTTGGTTCGCACCGACCCCCAAGGTGAAGTTACTGGGGTTATGGGTGACGATCAGTTGTCGGGAGTCTCGCTGCCAGCACCAGTGGGACTGCTGGAGAGTCTCAGATGCTTTGAAGGAATCATGCTCAAATTTCTCAAGGATCTCGGCCTGGAACCCAAATTCTGAGACCAACTGCTCACGGGCATACTTGTTGACGTGGCTGACAAACTTATTCTGGAGGTTGGAGACAACCTTGGACGAACAGCTTGAATTCAGCAGGGTTTCTACCTCTGTCATCCCGATAAGGATGTTGCACTGCCACTTGCGGCCTGAGTTGGCGAGAGACCCGTCCCATCTCGGCAAAGATGGGACGGGTCAGTAGTTCCGAGCCTTCATCCACGGGTAATAGGGTGCGTTTGCCATTCATGGCTTTGCGAATTAGCAGATCAAACCCCGCCACCCCATACACGAGGGAGTCACTATCGTTATCCACGTTGGTTAATCCCAAGATTAGGGCATCCACGTTGGCGTCAAAGGAGCTGATGCCATTGATGGAATCGCCTAATGCCGTGGGGATGACGCCCTCCAGGAGCAGCTGCAGGTTCTCAAAGGTGCGCTGTAAGTCTGGGCCACAGTCATTGTCTTGGATATACTGCTTGAGCCAACCTTTGGCAAAAGCAACGAACTCCTCATAAATGGGCATCTGTGCCGCTTCTTCGGAACCAAAGGGAGCTATAGAAGCTTTCGTATAGCGCTCTAAGTTGGCCTGATGGAATGCGTCAAAGCAAAGACCTAAGGCCCGCTCAATTAGCAAATCCTCCATTGGGCTGGACTGGCCCGCCTCTCCCAAGGCAATGGCCTTAAGGATACGGAGCTTATTACGCTTGATAAATTTCCAGGCTTCCTCGTGGGTCGGCTGCTGAGAGTCATAGCCTGGTTCACCGGGTTTGGGCAGATCATCAATCCAGGAGACATCGGGCGTCTCCATGACGTTGATGGTGGCTTTGTCCACGGGCTGGTAGGTGGAAGACACATTGATCTGCTCTTGAGTTGCCATATAAGGTTCATAGCTGGATTTACCCGTGGGGGGTGGGAAGTCAAACCCGACAACATTCATCCCTTCCCGCTGACAGTAGCTGGTCATCTCCAGCATCAGCATGGTTTTGCCTGCCCCCGTTTTCCCGGTGACGAGGGTGTGATTCGGGAAGGTGTGGGCTAGATCGAGGTAGAAGGGAATCGGAAGGTCATAACCTATGAGCAACACCCCCCGACGATCCATCGGGGCAGGATGGATTTGGGGCAGGGTGGGCAGCACTCTAGGCGACATGGTTTTATACAGGTGATTGCCCCCTCCCGGCAGGGTGAGCATGGGGGCGGCACTGATGGCGAGGCTCGTACACCAGTGATGCTCAAATTTCTGGGTAATCTTGACGGCTTTGGTCCCCTCTAGCTTTTGGGCTAAGGCGTCCAGGTCGAGGTTGAGTTGGTCTACGGAATCCCGATAGAGAAAGATGGCGCAGGCGACCCAAAAGGGACGATTGCCGTTGTTCATCCACTCTAGGTTTTTCTTCGTTTCTTCAAGGCGTTCTAAGGCAATGGGGTTCAGTTCTTTACGCTGGGCGGCATCCCCCATCTTGCGGATGGAGTTCCGCCCCGTTTGCTCCAGGATGGCTCGGGTCAGCCCGGATTTGATGGGCAGCAGTTCGGTGACAACACGAGCATCCAAGAACAGTTCTCCAGGGGTGGCGAGGGTGTCAAACAGGAATTTGATAAATCCCAATTCCGTGGAATCTTGGACCTCGGGGATGGTCCTAAGTCCTTCAAACCGCAGTGCGCCCACATACTTCCCTTTACTGGGCAGGTAGGCGAGGCTTTCACCGAATTGAGGAACAGCGGGTTTCCCTTTCTCGGGTTCAAACAGAACCCCCAGGCTATGGAGGTGATGCTCACTGACTACTGGATTGGGATCTAAGCCCAGGTCATCATAGCGAGTGTATTGGGGGATGGGGATGCTCTCTTCATGCAGTTCGGCGTAATCCCAATCAAATAGCTCTTGGGCCGTGAGGGGCTGAATTTTATGACCTAAGCCTTCTGCGCCCGTGAGCATCCTCGTCATCCGCCTATAGGAGTTGGTATAGGCGGCAAAGATGGCTTTCTCCCACTGCTCTTTGGACTGGTAGGCTTCCCCCATGACCTTTTGGGCGACGGTGTCATTCCAAAAGCCTGAGACCCACTCAAACACCACATCAGCGGGAGAGTCCGGGGTGTCATAGTCTCCCCCCAGTCGCAGCCGGCATTTGGCTTGGTAGAGCAGGCGAGATTTGGCGATGCGACCCTCAGCTTCTAGGGATTGCAGGTTCTCGGCGTCAGATTGCAGTTGAGCGGTGGTCAGGGCATCCGTGGCCTTCCCTAGGGAGGTGGCCGTCGCAATCAAAGGGCCTGAGCAGTCTGCTCTAATATCCAAAATCGCTTTGAGGTCGGTGCCACCAAGATGGCAGATCTTCTGGTTGCTTTTATTGAGCTGCTGTTTGGATTGAGCGGGGGTGACGGTCGGGTCCAATCCCAGCACGTCAAACATAAACGCAATTTTGATCTCTCGACTATTCCAGTGATGGAGATGGAACCCAATCGTGGCTCCCTCAAATTCAAACTGCCCATAGGTCTTGAGGCAGAAGTTATCCTGAATTCGTCTCAGGGGGTCTGTCTTCTTGGCCTTTGCCATGACGGGCATCCCCACGTTGTCGAACTTGAGGGACGGTCGCCCGTCCATGTAGGTCGTGGGCTTACCCACCCGCTCCATCTGTTTGGAGGGACTGCGGCCAAAGACAAAAATGATGCCGACGCTCGTTAAGGCGATAAAGAGGACGGCCAGTAAAAACCCAAATTTGATTAAGACGGCAAAACCCACCCCCAAAACGGCGATGGATGCTCCCAGGTAAAAGACGGGTATACCGTCTAGCATCGTGTTCACGGAGAGGATATCCCGTGTTTGACCTTCGTTTACGGCTTCAAAATCCATAGCTGTCCTCCTTTATCGGGTTGCCGCGAAAATCAGGGCACCAATCATGATCATGACGATGATGAAGTACAGCAAACCGACCACGGGACGGGACATCTCTTGAATATCGCCACCATGATGAGAGTGGCCCAAGCTGTTCTTACCCGCAAAGCCAATGGCACCGAGAACCACACCTGCGAGGATCAGCCAGCCAATCCCACAGACGGCTCCCGCTAAGGAGAACCCTTGAACATTCAGCCAACCCAAGCCCCCAATCATGGCTTTCCCAAAGCCTGGGATAACGTCGAAGCCATTACAGACGGAATCGGGGACGTTCAGTTGAGCTTGGGCATATTGTTGATAGCCGATGGTGATACTCACGGTTTGCAGGCCCGCAAGGACATGGGGGGATCTGCGGATAGTTTTGCGCCAAGCGACGGCTGATGCTGTGATGGCAAGACAGGCTACGGAGGTCGCTTGCAGCCAAGGCAGATTGTAGATCAGGCCGATGATGAAAAAGCCACTATAGCCAAACCACCAGGGCTGTTTTGAGGTTTTATCGTAAAGGATCTTGAGTCGTTTCATGGGAGTTGCCTCTTATGGGTCAGTAGTGCTGTTATTGCTGGGCGTAGTTGAGTAAGGTCTGGAGTTGGTCAGGAGAGATTTTGGCTAGCTTTGCCGCATCCTCTGGAGACTTCCCCCAACGCATCTGGCGAATCATGCCGTTAACTCGCCAATGCATTTCCGAGCGATAGCGATACGTCTGGTTGCCTGACGCTCTAGCGATGTTTAGACCCTTTAAAAGCGTTGCTGGAGTGATACGGATATCGGACACGTTACGCTTAGCCACAGAAACAGGCTTCGTTTGTCTGGATAGCGAAATCTGCCGCACGGGGGGACGTTTAAGGGTATTAGGCTTGGGCAGGACTTGAGTTCTAGGTTGCAGGGTCAAAGGTTGGACCGCTGTCGTAGTTGGATGAACGCGAGTCCTCTCAGGTGGTTGACCCAGGCGACCTGTGAAGACTCGCGATTGCTCAGGGGGTTGAGCAATAGGGGTGGGCGCTCCAATCCGAGTAATGGCGGTTTTCGGAACCCCATCAGATCGGTTAATCACCAGCTCCATTGAGGAGCGGTTGCAGCCCACTAAATCTAGGATTAAGTTCGTCGATTTCACCTGGGTGTCAGGCTTCCAGGTCAGGTAAATCTTCTGGGTCTGGGGTTGGGGCTGATCTAAGCTCAGGTCAAAAATTCCCCTCGTTCCCATATAGGCTTTGGAGACCCGGCACCCGCTAGAGGTGAGGTCAATCAGGTGACCATGACCGGGCGCTATCTTGATGGTTTCCGCTGTGGCTGGGGAGATAAGCAGCCCCAACCAGGCCGCTATAAATGCGGCAATGGTTTTATACATGGCGTTTTTCCTTGGCAAGTGCGTCTGTTCGGGAGGAGGGTTGCTATCAAAGACAGCTCCTCGCTGTGGTTGTTGGCTGGTATCAGGGCCAGCTCGTGATGGAAATCCTCGAATGCTTTGAGATATCGTCGCTAATGGTCTGTGGATAAACTCGGTTACTGCTGGGCCGAATCCCAGATGTCCTCGCCCAATCGTTCCAAGCTCTCCCAATCCACGGCATCGCTGATCCGCTGGGGAAGGTTGATGCCTCGGTCGATCAGTAGGCCCGTCACTGCAACCCCCACAAAGAACCAAAAGAGATTCCTGAGCATGGGTGATAACTCCTTTGACTAATGCAATAGCTTTGGTAGGAAGGGACTCTGTAGCGATGGAGGGAGTTTGAGGAGGATGCTGGGAATAAGCGGAAGGAGTAATACTGTTTTCGTAGCAGAAGGAAAGAGAAGCAGGCCAGGTATTGAGGTTTACTCGCTCCTGACCTACTTCTTGTTCTGTTGATGGGGAATATCTACTGATACTTTGGGAAAATCCCAGTCGAACGGCTTCGACTGAGCCTTTGGCTGCATTCACGAACTGAGCCAGGCCCACCCGGAACCACTGCTTGAGGAGATGGATGGGGATTTGATATTTCGGTGGAATAAAAGGTGGAGGTGCTTTGATTAGGACGAGATTTGTCTTTGTCTTAGGTTCAATCTCAAAATCAAAATACTCATCGTAATCGTCTTCATCTATATAGAATGATTCGTCATTAATCGTAAACTCATGCCAATCTGGGATTTCTTGGAACGAACGACCCCAATAGAGCAAATCCTCTATATATTCCAGCTCTAGATTCGCTTTTTGGGCAATCTCTTCCAGACTGGCATCAGGAAACTGATTTTGGAGCCTATAAACCCTATCGAGATGGACCTGTTTTTTTTCAGGAAGTCTCAGTTGCTTGGGTCTGTTTTTATAGCAGAATCTGCGGATATACCCTCTAATCCAACCTCTAGCATAGGTGGAGAACTTACATCCTTTCGTAGAGTCGAATTTTCGCACGGCATGACGGATGCCTAACATCCCCTCTTGGATCAGGTCTTGGGCATCATCCAGAGTCCAAGCGTATTGCTTAGCGAGTTTGGAGACTAAACGAACATGGCCAATCATCAACCAAGACAAGGAGTTCTCATGGCCTCGCTTGGCTTTGCGGATCAGCTCCAGCTCTTGCTCTGGGTCGGGAATCGGGAAACGGTGCAAGAGCTGAACGAGATATTCGGGTAGACGGATTCCGTCTGAGAAGGAGCTAGCAATCGTAGCGGTTGTCATTAGGTCAGACCTCCTACAAGAGGGTGACTGGAATTAGCGAGAGGGTTTTGGATGGAAGTTAATCTTGAGGTGGCTGGGTGTTGGGGATAGGTCGTCTGAGATTGCAAGAGCGACCTTGCCATGCCCCGTTTTTCCCCATATCTGGGTGTGGCTAAGGATTGGGTCTGGCTGAAGGTTATGGTCTGAATCGGTTCTATCGATCATGGTTCGTCCTCCATGCAAGGCTGAAGTGAGTGGACTTTATGTAGGGGGATGGACTGCGGCTTTCAGTTTTTCCCAGGCAAAGGGGAATCGCTTGGGGAAGGCTTGGAGTGAATAATGGGCGTGATAGGCTTCATCCACGTCCTCACGCGCAAGCCCCGTATCGGTATAACCTTTGCCATCTACGCCTAGAATTTCGGTCGAGGCTCCTTGGGCAACCTCTAGTCGGCTTACTTGACGTGGGAAAAACTCCAGAATTACAAAGTCACCCCATCGGGCACAACGGTCTTGAAGGCCATACCGCTGAATATTTTCCATACCCCATTCCGGGCACTCGTCCCAACCGGACCAATACCAATCATCGTCTTCTACACGACACCACAGCGCAATAAAGGCAGCTCTGCGGGTTCCTAAAATGGGAGCATTCTCGTTCCACCAGCGACAAAGCCGTTGAAGACCAGGAGAACAATCATATTCTCCGATCTCAAAATCGACCTCAACCTGGGTGTCACAGATAGCTTGATGGAAAACAGCCGCTGGAATTTCAATGCAAGCATTCTGGCGATGTAGGTCAATGTGAGTTTGGAAGCTTTGAGCAGGTTCAATATCCCGCAATAAGATAACGTCCTCCTGGGCGGTGCAGATCAGGTCTGACCAGGCACAAGAGTTGAGGATTAAGGTCTGATAGAACGCCAAGCCATGAGGGTAATCCATCCGGTAGGACTTAAAGGACTTGTCGCCTTTGGTAAAGCTGTCGTCGATATGGTTGAGACTGATATGGCTGATGGTGCGGGCATTCGGATCATAAAAAGTATTGGCCTGATCCATCGAGAATACTTGGCCTTGTTGGGTAAGGATAAACTCTAAGGTAAATCGATGGTAAATCGTTAAAACTGGGTGTTCTAAGTCTGAAGGCATTTGCACCTCCCAAGTCAGATCCAACCATTGTGGAGTCGCATCTAAATCCAGCGGAATATCCCATCCCATCTTCCGCTCAGCCGTCCCCGCGATGTAGTAGTTTTCGTTGGGATAGGGCTGTCGAATCATCACGTCTTTGGGTAAGACTGAGACTGGTTCAGTGGAATCATGGGGAGCGATAGTGGCTCCAACCAGGGAAATATCACTCAGGCCGATATCGCAATAAGGATTAAAAAGTTGAGGTTGGATATGGAAGGTGGGTTGCTCTGCATCTTTGTGGGGGACGGGCTTACCGTCTGGGGTAACCAGGAGGCTGGCATCTCCAATTTTTGCAATTGCGGTCTGCATTCTCTTTCTCCTTGTGGCGTGAATGCTCTCTCTTGATTGGTTTTTAAAAACAAGACTCCGACAATTGCTACCTATGCAGCAGTCATCGGAGTGGGTTGAGCTTGTCTCGGCTCCAGGGATGGAGGTGGGGCAATCGCAAGCCGTTGACGAATATAGTGCCTGGCTCCACGCTCAGAGAGATGGTGATGCAGCATCTGGGACTGGATATAGGGGCCGTGATATAGAATATTGACCTGATCGTCTTTGGAATAGCCACAAAGGCGAAGCTCATAGCTAACCATGAGGTCAATTCGATAACTCAAGGGTGGATGTTCGCAACCCAAGTTATAAAGCTTGTCGTAGGTGTCGCCTACACCCATAGACATCAAACTTTGGACTTTTACAGCAATCTGAAGATAAATCTCTCGATATTCCTGAATCACCTGTGAATCAAGCTGATCAGAGCTTTGGAGGTCGTTGTTGCCTCCACGGGATTTCCCGGAATCAATAGTTGTAGTTAACATAGTAATCACTCCTGTCAAAGGAGCTGAGGATCACGGCTTGTCGCTCGGTGGTACTTGCAGGCAGGCCGTGGTTTGCAAATTTAACTAAGGATTATTTCTGTGCAATACAGAAACAGGCAGGACTCCTGTCAGGGATTCCCGTTAGAATTGGCTTCTAAAAAGCAAGCTTGGCAAAGGCTAGACCTTTGCTGTTTTTTATTGGGCGGTAGATAGAGTACGGAAGTAAAAAACTCAGGCGAATGAATAACTTGTTTATTCACTCGGCAATACTCTAACCCTAACGATTCGTTTTCTCCAAATCAATCGTTACAATCAGCAATAATTTTCGGTTTACAACCAGTTAACTGACAAGCGATAAGTCATAGAATCCTTGCTATAGATGTACTTCAGGAATTCTTCAGATTTAGTCATCTTGTTCACTAACTGTTACTTCTAGCCTTGATAGTGACAATATCAACTCTGAAATGAAAGCGAATTGCTATCACTTCAGACGACATAAAACGTTCCACTGAATATCCAGTTTTTAAAATAATAATGAAGCTTCAGGATCTACCTGTATTTCGTATCAAGTGATACCAAGCACCCCCTCATGCCGCCAGCTCTGGCACCGCTGTCTTCAACATCTTTACGGGCAACGTCATTGCTAACCCCTCCAAAATCGCCATCTGGCCCGATGCGCTGATTTCACTCCATACCGAACTCCATTCCTTAGGTTTGAGCCAGTCAAAGAACACTTCATTGAGACTCGGTAGCAGCTCAGTGATGGGCAGATCCGCCAGCTCATCTAGAACACCCGCAATCGCTTGATGGGTTTCTTGGTCTGGATTTTGAGCATTGCTTAAATTGTTCATTTTGCTATTTAAACCTTCTAATAGCGAAGTGAACAGACGCCAGTATCGCGCAATCGTGCCTCTGGGGATTTTGGTCATACCTGCAACGATTTGCTGAGTGACCTTCTCGCCCTTAGCTTGGAGCTGGAGGATGGCCGACTCAATGGCGATTTGCACTCGCTCCGTTTTATGGGCTGCTTCAATCGTCAGATCCTTGGCTTGGACCTCCTGGACGAAGGAGTCCATTTCAATGTTGGAAATCAGGATGACTTGCAGGGATTCATTCGGACGTCGATGTGCCCTCAGTCGCCCGATGGCTTGGTGAATCTCCGCGAGGATGGAGCGGTCAATAAATGCCATGAATGCTGGGTCATCGTCTTCTGGGTAGTATCCACAGACAATGGCAAACTCAGCAGCCAAGTCATTGAGATTACGGCAGGGAGTGCCTACGAGGACTAGGGTTTGGACTGTGAGGAAATCATTGACCCCTCGGCTATCTCGCCACCAAGCCCCATCCTGTTCATACTTCTTGAAGTCAATCGTTCGGGTATTCACTGCATCCAAATCTTGGTAATGCTGGGCTAAGGCCCCAATGCGCTTGGTCTGATCCCCGCCTCGACTCATGCCCACTCGCCCCATGTCCTTCACCTGAATCACCTCCAGGTTTCCGGTGTCTGGGACGGCTTGGCGCACCACTAAGATTTCATCGGGAGAGCAGCCCAGTTTTAGGGCTAAGTCTTCACGAGATAGAGTGGCATCAAGGAAAACGTTGGCTTGGGCAGCTTGGGCTAAGTCTCGATGTCGTGGGTTGGGGGTATTGAGGGTCAAAAGGCCATAGCGGCTGACTTGGATGCATCCAGAGCCACCCTGCAAGATGCGGATTAGAGGAACGAGCCATTGCTTGACCACACCATTTCGGGCCTGCTCGGCCATCTCTGAGTCTCGCTCAGAGAACTTTTTGCGAAGTTGCTTGGGTAGATCAGCAAGATCCACCCCATAGTCTGAGGTGGTGTTGAGAAAACCTAGGTTGGGGGATAGAAGCTGAGCGATTTCCCCCAGTTTTACCCCTGCCATGTCAGGCAGACGGCCTTTGACGGCTAAGTGATTCAAGCCATATTTCCCTAACTTCTCCGAACCATCCATTAAGGGCAGCAACGCTGAGAGTAGGGGCTGTACCAGGGCAAAGATTTCAGGATAGCTAATCAGACCTGAAATGGTTTGCTGCAAGTCATTGAAGGTAACGGTCACGGACTGTTTGACCTGGAAGTTCTGACCGGGTTCATCCCAGATCAGCATGGTGTTTTCCAGGGGGTAATCCTCTGGATCTGGCAATGAGTCAGGATGTGCCCTCAGCAGAGGCGCACCTAAGACATTGCGCCGTTGGTTCAAAAAACCATACCCTGGCCCATCGGCATTGATGCAGGCTTCTCTGGCAATACAGGTGCCACAGATAAGGCTGGCGGTATCTGCTCCAGGGATGTTCTTGTCCCGTAGAGCATTGAGAACTCCAATGCGGCTACAGTTAGCGGGAACAGCGAAGGCATCCCCTTTGGCAGATCGTTGGAGTCGATTCTTGACCCGATTGAGTCCTCCATGCCGTGCTTCTAGGTCACACCAGCCATTTCCTTGTTCTAATGTTGATACGGTGGGATTGCGGTGTTGGTCTGAAAGGTAAATAACCTGCTCAACTCCAAAGCCAATGGGGGTAACGTTCCCAGAATCGTAGCTTTTCCCAGTACCGGGTTGGGACTGGTCAAGGATGTAGGGGAATCCTGATGAGATGAGGGTTTGCCAGGTCTGGAGTCGCTGACCCGGCTCGTATTCATGGACTAGAGGTGTTGTTGTTTCGAGAGTCCCGTTATCTCCAGGGCAGCTTTGTAAGCTGCTGCTTCTGGAGTTTGCTGATTGTGCTGTACGTCTTCTAATGCGTCTTCGATAATTTTCCAGTCGAAATCTAGAAATATATCCATGTCTTCGATGAGCTGCAAGGAGTCGTGCAGTGCGGCGACGGGATCGTTTAGCTCGACGGCTTGTTGCAGGCAGCGTTGCAAGACGCTCGTCATCTGGTGCAGTTCGCTTCGTTCCGCGAGGGTTAGGGGGGTGGGTTTGTGGGTCATTGGGAGTGGCAAACCCTTGAGCGGGCGATGAAGGACGGGTAAACGTGGTCAGAACGTCTTGGAGCTTGTGCAGTAATTGGTTGCACTGAGCTGCAATCTGTTCAAAATCGGCCACTGACAAAAACCGAATTTGACCAAGGTCGTCCAGTTCATCAATGTCAAGATGGATGCGCTTGTCTGTTTGCTTCCACCAGGCGACCCTAACACTGTAACCCCAGTCCTTCAGTAGTGCCCAGGTTGCCCGATATTGCCGTAGTACCGACTTGTTCTGAATGGCCCCAGCATCTGGGTAGAACTCGACAGTTGTTGTCCCAAGCTGGGCTAGCGTTGCTTTCAAGGTTTGAGGGGATGCTGCAAACAATCCCCCCGCTGCACCGATGGTCACTTGGCCCATGCGCTGTGCAAGCAAGTGAGGTTTAGCCCCTGTGCCTTCAACGAGTGCGATAGCGTCTCTCGTGACTTGGGTTGGATGATGGATGGCTAGGGGTAGTTCACCAATGGGAAGATGGGGGGTGGGGCCATTTTGGCGCTTCCTAGTTTTGCCTGTGAGCCAGTAATAGCGACCCCCCTCAGAGGATCTTGCTCTGACTTGAAAGCCGACAATCAATCCATCTGCATCAACAATGGGGCAGAGATAACCCGGTCTTGGAGTGTTGAGCGAATTCCCATCCAGGTTAATCCCTGGCAAGGTATGAGGTAGTTCATCAGAGAGGGATTGCCACTGCTCAACGGACTTCACGCCCCAGCATTGGATCTGCTCATTGGTGAACCCGCGACGATGGAGGTCCGCCCGATCTGCTGGGTGTAGGGTGAGCTGATCAAGGAGCTGGCGGTAGTGTTGGTCCCGTTCGATTGCGGGGAGGGATTGAGCGTGACGTTGGGCCTCAGCTTGGGCACGATGCTCTCTGAGAATCCGTTGTTCTTGCCATCGGCGTTCCCTCTCTTTTGGGCTAATGTTTTGTCCTTCGTCTGGGACAAACTTTCCCCAGAGGCCATCTTTGGTTAGGCCCAGATAGCGATAGCCTGCAATTTGGCCTGTGAGAGTCATGCAGAGGTGAAGGTTATCGGCCTTTCTGCATTTGCCTGTGATGTCCCCGCATAGGTCGCAGGGGTTGGAGCGATTGGTGGCGAGTAGTTTACTCGCAGAGCTATGAAAGCTAGACATGGGCTAGCTCCCATGCCCGTAGCTGGGTGCTGGAATATTGGTTCATTACGAACTCCCTGAAGTTTTTTATGTGTAGCGATAGGGAGCCGTAATCTAGATTTCAGTACACGGTTGCCATTAATAGCAAGTTGTGTTTAAAATTAGACATCACGAAACGGGAGATACTAACTGCTCCGTCGCCAAACAAGAGGTTAGTCCCCATCCCTATCAATAGCCGTCCTTCTCGGACATCATTTAGCCCCTAACAAGGGGTTTTTGATTTTAAACTAAACTGTCATCGGCACCTCCTCAGCAATAAGTGTTTGATCGATCAAACTCTTTAAAGCCCATCCTGTCAATGGTTCGATCATAAATCTGTACCCACACTGTGGATAGGCACTAATAATAATTTGCAATCGATTGAAGAAGGCAAGCATAGGAAAGCCTGATCAATGAATAAGGCTATCAAGTCTGAAGGTTGTCTGACTCTATAAGCAACCTTCAGTATGAAGAGCATCAAGGACAATGGTTCAAAACACAATTTATTGCAGAAAAAAGATCTTTTGGCGTAAGAGCCTAATCCACATATTTAAATGTGCTGAAAGATTGAAGTTACTTGTCCTAAACTGTTTAATCGCGATTCTACACCAAAAATTACTGATCGATCAAAACCGCGATCTCACTTTACCCATACATCAACCAATCCACGGAAACATCTAGGATTTTAGAAAATGCATCTAGTTCATAATCTTTGACACTACGTTGTAGTCGTTCAATTTCAGAGATATCAGATTGTGTTAATTGGATTTGAAAATCCACCTCTAGAGCAGCAGCCAGTTCGCTCTGACTCCATCCAAGCTTTCTACGCGCTTCTTTAACTCGAAGTCCACATAAATTTGCCCTGCGTTTTGCTGCCAAGAATTCAATCTCCAAAGATGACCTTTGAAGATTTAGCTTGACAAGCTACCGGGTTGTAGACGATAATCGTCTAGATTGTATTTTCATACTCTTTTGGCCTTTCTTTTCGTTGTCACAATCCAAGCTGTCACCGCATCAGAACAAGTATTGGGATCAGTTTCAGCACAAATACACGAAACTTCCAACTGCTCAACCAAAATAAACAAGGATGGGTGAGGGAGCCCCAGCATGACAACTGTCTCTCCTGGATCGGTAGTGCCTGAAATACAACTTTCAAGATTTTCCCTGAGATGGTCTAGGTGAAAATCATCGAGAGCTGTATAGAATGACCACACACTGTTTACATTGTCTGGGATACTGGAGTCTGGCAAAACTGCTTGATTGGCCATCAAAGACCACACCGTAGTAAATTCAGGCCATTAACCATCGTGTTTGCCCAAAGGTGTAGTCATTCTAAAAAGCATCATCCATCCAGACCAGGCTCTAAAACAGTACCTCTCACACTTGAGCATCCCGTTATCTAAACCTCAACAGCAGCATGTGCTGCGTATTGTTGAAGGATTGATTGTGGGCAATGGCCGCAAAACCCTTAGCCACTTGTATGCTCAGTGGGTTGATGCTCCAGATGCCAGTGCAGTGGCTGACTTTTTACGAGTGAGTACCTGGTCTGAGCAATCTCTCGACAAACGCCTTGGGGAAATCAACCTGGCCGATGTCATAGAGCGCGTGCAGCGAGGAGGAAGTTCTCCTGTGGTGTATGTGAGTATTGATGACTCGACCAGTAGCAAAGATAAGGATACCCATGCCTTGGAAGGGGTGGATTGGCAGCATGACCACAATGCCAGTGGTCGCAATACTCCCAAGTACAAGAAAGGGATGGTGCATGTGAGTTGTCGGGTTCAAATTGGCAACCACAGTGTTCCCTTCGCCTATCGGCTCTATTTACGGGCAAAAACGGTTCGCAACTTGAACCGGGGACGTGCCAAGGAGGAGCGATTGCGCTTCCAAACCAAGTATCAACTGGTCCGGGAGATGCTTCAGCAGCTCCAGCCTCTATTACCCAAAGAATGGCGGGTGTACGTTTTATTCGATAGCTGGTATGCCTCCGCCAAACTACTCAAGTTTGTTCGGCGGCAAGGCAAGCGATGGTTTTGTTTGGGCGCTATCAAATCCAATCGCATTCTTGATGGCAAGCGTCTGAGTCAATGGAACAAAGACCTCAAGCACAAACACTACGACTCAGTTGAGTTAAAAACAGTGACAGGCTCAAAGCACACCTACCTAACGCGCTCGATTACGGGCCGATTAAATGAGGTGCCTTTTGACGTCTGTGTGGTCATCTCCAAGCGGCACCCTCGGGATTCTCACCCGAAGTATTACCTGTGCACAGACACCTCATTGTCTGCGGCCAAAATACTGAAACGCTACTCAAAGCGCTGGTCCATTGAAACAGATTATTGGTATCTCAAGCAATGTTTGGGATTGGGGGAGTTTCGCGTCCAACACTATGAAGCGATTCACAAGTGGTACTCTTTGGTGCATTTAGCGTTGCATTTTTTGTATGCTCAACTGCGCTGTTCTCAACAGAGGGATGATCCATTCATTTCAATTGCCCAAGTGATTGAACATCACCGACAGCAACAGGCTCAAGCGGTCTTAATGGCTGCTTGTGAGCAGGCCATCACGGATGGCAATACGCAAGGAGTCGTGAAGCGCTTCATTCTACCAACTCGGATTGCAGCCTAATGGCTTGAGAAACATTAGCTGAATTCGAGTTACTGCTCTGAGGCACACACTTCAGAGTAGGTTACCGCCTGTTCTGGCGGTAATGAAAGGAGGCTGAACTTTGATGAAATTTGCCAGACTCCAGTGGGATATTTGTAGGCCATCCATTGATATCATCAGGGAAATAAATAACTAATGATATGTCTTTGGGTATCAACCTTTGAAATTTTTGAGAATTAGCATCTCCACAAAAAAGGCGATGATACCTCCCCAAACTCCAAGTTTCCCCTTTGGCAACTTGAAGATCTTTTCTTGACGCTGAACGAGAGGTTGTACCTTTCGACTTTTTCTTGGTCTCCTTTCTTCTGTGCCTCTTACCTGTTTTAATCTTTTGCGGTGGTGGTGTTGGTAAAGATTCTTCTGTCGATGAATCCTTATGTGACTCAATGATTTCAGTCGCCCTTCTTTTAGAGACCCGTTCATCTTTTGCGATATTAAGAGCTTCCTCTCTCGCTTCAACAGGAACAGATGGCGCAGCTAATAGGTAAAGTGCTGATTTTGCGATATCAAGCTCAGTAAAGTTCGCGTCATTAAAACACTGAGCAACCCTCGTAAAATTATCTGCTGTACGAATGCTCATTTCAAATTCAGCATGTAGCCATTGGCGATATTGTCCATACTGAAGGGACTTTTTCACTTCAAGTAGACTCGTACCAATTTCTACAATTGTTTCAATAGTTTGGGTCAGGAGTCCTTTTATCTTCCCAGCCTCGTTCTGCAAAAAACGAGACGTATTGCTGTCAAATTGAGTATAGTCAAAATTGTCTTGGGATAAGGATTCTGACATTTACACCTATGCTTGTCGCTGCAACAAAATAAGCATAGCTGTTGTGACAATTATTTGTGCTGAAAATGTACAAATAATTGCACTTTTTAAAATAACAAGTAGTGGACCTTACATTATCAATATAAAATAGTATAAATGAACTAAAATTAGCAGCTTTTCCGTCCATCCTTAGCAAACTTCATGATTTGCAGAGAGAGAGAATTCAAGCTTGTGAAAAGGCAAATAGCATGGAACGTACCACTGCTAGGTTTAGATTGATTATGGCTTTTAGACCTGAAATGCACAACATTATCTGGATAACGATCAGTAACATCTGTACAACCCACATCAATGGTGGCTTTTGATGGATTTGCTTCAGATAGAGATTGCTGCCTGGTAGCCTCTTCATTAATTTGAGATTTATGCCTTGCAATTATTTGCCTCGTCTTCACTTTGGTGATTTTTTCTCCAGCTTTAGATCTCTCAATCACTTCATTCCTTGCACTTGAGGGAGTTGAGGCCCTAGCAAGTTCATAACAGGCAGTGATTGGTAAAGCCAGTTGTGCAACGGTTGCACAACTGAAATTTTGCGCTAGATGCATCTGATTACACGCTGTACTCCTTGATAGACCAAGTTCTGAAGCAATCCATCGACAGAATTGTCCATACTCTAATTTCTCTTTTACTTCAAGCAATAATCTTCCTGCTTCCCATGCATCCCGCAGAGTTCTGGCATAAATTTCCTTAATCGCACTTGTTTGACGCTCAACAAACTCCTTTGTATCAGAATCAAGCAGATCATAGTTAAATTGATTTAATTTATGGGTTTCTGAGCAATAAAGTGAGTTTGACACTGGTTAGCTCCCAAAAAGTCATATCTTATGAAATTTACCTGTAAGTCAAATTTTAGTCTATTTAGTTGATATTTTATATATATTATTGTCACTTGCTGGCCCAATATCTAATAATTGATGCCTACAAATATATTTTTTGAGTAAGAGGTGATAGATTAGAGGCAAATCTTAGAAAATAGTATCGATAAAGTGTAAATCACAAGCACTTAACCTATCTTCCGGTGTTTTCATTAGGAAAGTCATGGATTTTGAGCAAGCGAAGCGAATTATTAGCGAGTTATCCCTAGCAAAACGTGGGAAACGATTGAATTTTACTGGCGAAATAGCACTGAAAGCTGCATGGGAAGATATTCCGATAGCGCAAGCTATTCAAGAACATCCATCTGGGGAGTCCACGACTCAAGGTTATGTTGCTAGTCGGATAGGTCCAGATCTGTGGAAATTTCTGTCTCAGGAACTAGGTGTAGAAGTAAAAAAGAAGAACTTACGTCTTGTCTTTGAAAAACTAGAAAACGAAGGCATGTTTTTGGCTATTGACAGAATCTCGGTAGACAAGGAAGACCAGCCTAAGTCTTGTCAAACGAAAGTTAGCCCAACCTCCAACATAACTATTTTAGGCAACTTGCCTCCAAATGTTCCCCGCTTTTATGGTAGAAATGATGACTTCCTTAAGTTAGCAGCCAACTTAACTCAAAATCGCTGTGTCGCTCTGGTTGGTGCTGCTGGCATTGGTAAGAGTGCTCTAGCGTCTATGTACGTGCAGCACATAACCTCAAAACCTCAGCCTGATTTTCAGCGTGTTATTTGGATATCCTTGCATCATGGACAGAGGGTAAGTGAGCTATTAGAGTCCCGATTTAAGGACGATGATTTTGAGACTCTACTTCAAGATACACGCTCTCTAATGGTGATTGACTGTGGTTCTACTGACCTAGAAGAAGATCAAGATTTCCAAGCGTTAGTCCATAAATTCTGCGTTGAGATATATAAAAGTTCTCTCTTGATTCTTAGTCGAAATATAGTCACGACAGTAAAGCAGCTAGCTAGTATTCAAAGGCCAGCAACGACAATCAAACTGAAAGGTTTAGCTGATCAAGATGCTCTTCGTATCTTGCAGGATCAGGGTATTCAGGGAGAGTCTGATTGCTATAGGCTAATTGAGTCCTATCGGGGTAATCCTCAACTGCTTCTACTTGCCTCAGAACGCATCAAGCGTTTTTGCGGAGGGAAGCTGGAGTCATTTATGCTTCACAAAACCTCTTTTGCCAGTGATTATGTCAGGCGAGTGATTCGGGAATATGGGATGAATAAGCTTACGCCTACTGAACAGAGAGTACTCGATGTATTGATTCAGTCAGACCAAGATACTCCTAAGTGGATTGCGTTTAGTGAATTAATGACGGAGTTATCTTCTGGTAGAGAGAATGCTTCAATGTCAGAATTGATTGAGATTTTAGAGTCTTGGGAAGGCATGTCATTGATTGAGTCTAATAATAACCCGGACACTGGGGAAGCAACTTTTATTCTTCCCCCAGCTACTCGTAAGGTGCTAATGCGGAGAAATCTCAATGCCTTTGCCTCTCTATCTCAGCCTGCATAATGAGTTTTTGTATTAGTCCTTGGTGTTCTCAAAGACGGAACCCAGACGAGGCAGAAGTTTGTCAATCTTGCGGAACGCCGTTGCTGATTAATGATCGGATTCGGTTGATTCGTCCCTTGAGAGAGTTTGTACCTTTAATACCATCAGAGGTCTTTGAGGTAGAAGATCTAAAAGGGTCGTATGCGATTCCTCCGGGTCGAAGAGTTCTCAAAACCTTAAGAACCGTTGATGCTAAAAGAGTTGAGATGTTGGAGCGGGAAATTAGAGCGCTCCAGATGCTTAATGATCCTGGTATTCCTAAAGCAGACTTAGGTGATTTTTTTAAGTTTATACCGAATAATTCAGGTTTTCCTCTGTATTGCATCTTAATGACGAAGCTAGATGGGCAAGACCTGGATAAGTGGATTGAGGAGAATGGTCGGATCTCTCAAGAAAAAGCATTAGATTGGCTAAAGCAGTTTTTCCAACTTTTGCATAAGGTTCATGATGCTGGCTTTTTTCATCGAGACATTAAGCCATCGAATATCCTTCTTAAAGATGATGGCACACTTGCTCTGATCGATTTTGGTGGTGTTCGAGAAGTTACAGAGAGTTTTCTGGCTAAAATTTCAGGCACAGGCGATGCAACGGGCTTAGAGCGTGAGCATGAAATCACAATCGTTCGTACCCCTCTGTTTTCTCCTCCAGAACAGATCAATGGCCGTGCAATTCCCCAGTCTGACTTTTATGCAGCAGGCCGCACATTCGTTTGCTTGGTTACGGGACTGGATCTATTCGATATCCGTTTAGATGGAGATAACAAGAAACTGCTTTGGCGAGAGAAAGCACCCCATATTGACCCACCCTTGGCTGATTTTATTGATAAGTTGATGGCCCTTTCGCCCAAGAAGCGACCAAAAACAACAGAAGATATTTTAGATCAACTCGACCACCTTCCCAGGAGAATCAAAAGGTATCGTCGCTTCCATTCAAAGCCTTATCAGATAGTTGCAGTAGTACTCATCGCCTTAGTACTTTTTGGACTCTTCCAGGGCGGAAGAGTCGGTGCCTCACGGTATTTTTTCAGGCTTGCGGGCGAGAATGAAGGAGAAGGGAAACTGGAGTCTGCCAAGGAAAACTACGAACGTGCAATCTGGTTTGATCCGGGTGACCAAGCAGCCTACAACAACTTAGCACTCGTCTGCAAGCGCTTATGGAAGTATCCCTGTGCCCTTGAAAACTTTGACAAAGCACTAGAGCTAAAACCTCATGAAGTGACGCTATACAACATAGGTTCGATTTATGACGATGCTCAAGATTATAAGGAAGCGAGACAGTATTATGAGAAATCAATCGAGGTGGGCCAAGGAAATTTTATTGCCCCAATCAATAATCTGGCGAGATTAGACATCTTAGAGAAGAACTATCAGAAAGCAGCTCAAGACACCGCAAAGGTACTGGGTCAATCAGAAGATCCGCAGATTAACGCTTCCTTATACAAGAACTTGGGGTGGGCGCAGTTTGAACTGGAACAATATGAGAAGGCTTCGATCAATCTCAAAAAAAGCATTGAACTACAGCCCGACGAAGCGAGCGCTCACTGTCTTTTAGCTAAAACGAAAAACAAACAAAACTATACCGCCAGGTCGGAATGGGAATCATGCCTATTCCTAAATTCTGTAGTACCGGAAGTATGGACATGGAAACAGGAATTCATTGATCGATTAGATAAGCCTTAACCTAGAAACTAATAACATGAAAATAATGAATAAGCTTGTATTGATATGCACAACTTTTCTACTGGGGATGCCGGGAGTAGTCAGAGCTAGAGGGCACTTGCAAGCGGTTCGCTGTCAATCAACGGTAGCTCGAATGTTGTCACCTGGCGACCAGCTTCATAAAAAGGGTCGCTTACTTTGTGCCCAAGATCGGCTGCAGCCAGCACCAAACCAGCAACCTATTGTTGTTTGCCACAATCATCCAAAAATTCTGCGGGGAGGTAAGGATAAAGTTGCAAGTCATTGTTCCCCAGATCCGAAGGAAGAGCAGACTCGTGAGCGATTTAAATACTTAAAAGGCCGTGGGTCTATCATCGAGAAGGGGCAACCCAGTCTAATCCGTCCGTTTGGGGTTATGGGATTGCATTCACGTCCTCGCTTAGTTTGGAACCCTATCCAGGGAGCGACGCATTACTCCATATCTGTGGAGGCTTTTAACGGGGAATGGGAGCTAATCGTTAATTCTGACAATAGTTTAAGCTATCCACAGATATGGCCGGATATGGAGCCTGGTAACCTCTATAAGTTCACTATTTTCGCCTATAAAGATAAAAAAATTATCAGTTCAGACACAAGCAAAATAATTCTTTTGCCCAAGAAGAAGATGGAATTAGTCAACGAGGCAGTTGCTCTCGCCCGCCAACTCCCACTATCTTCAATCGAAGAAGCAATAGAGCTTGATGCGATTTATATGTCTCAAAAGTTGTTGCACAACTCCATTGGTGTGCTGGAAAGCCTTCGAGAGAGCGGGCAGAGCAACCCTCAACTTGATCGGTTACTAGTGGATCGCTATATCCAGTCAGGACAACCCGAATTGGCTGATCCAATTCTTAAGGAGCTTCAACTGCCAACCAAAATAAAATTACTCCAGAAATAAGGGTGAGAGTATTGAGAGTTCATGAGCTGGATTTGGGCTTGTTGCAAGGCTTTTGGTTTTGATAAGCCATCTCTCAGTCCTTGGTAAAACAGGGTGATTAAGTCAGCAGTTGCAGATGAGTCAGCTAACCACAAGGACGCCAGGGTATTGCGTGAGCCAGCCTGAATTGTCAAGCCTGCGATGCCTAACGCTGACCTTCTATCTCCCTTGGCTGTTTGACAGGCACTGAGGATTAACAGCTCAAGAGAGGCTTGCCCTAATTCACTTTTTTGGCTGATCAGACTATGAAACTCATTCGCATTGATCGGCCCGTCAAAGGCTAAAATCATTGTCCTTTCAGGGTCAGAACTAAATTGTCCGTGGCTAGCGACATGGATGATTGGAATATCATTTTGTAGTTTGGACTGGAATCGATCAGTCGTAAATTCGCTATTGAGTAAATAGGTGATTTGATTGGAGAATTTTGTAACACCATTCAGCTCGTCTTTAACTTCTGGTAACGCTTCTAAGCCACCAGGAACATATGGACTACTGAAGCTGGGAGAAGTTTCTGACAGCCCAGCAAACAGGACATTCAGCTTCTCAAGATTCTGAGGTTGGACAGGTTGTAGTTGGGCATTGAGGGCATTAGTCACGCTATAGTTTTCGATCAAATATTGTTGACCATCGTGCAGCATATTGATGGGCAGATTTTGAAAGGTGCTGTCCAAAACGAATAGCAAGTCGCCAGAATCAGGTATGTGCTCCTTAAATGGAGCAAAGAGCTGGCGGTAGAGGGCTTGTGTATTCTGCTGGATAGTCTCTGTTGATATTTGTCCTAACACCTCGGTATCTAGGTTTTCTAGCAAATTAAAGAGTTTTTGTTGAACTAGCGAGGAATTCGGCTTGTGTCTAAATATCCCATTCTGGGTTTGGGCAATAACTTCGACGTGCCCATTGAGTTCAAAAATGTGGATTGTGGCATCATAGCGAGAATTCTGTTGATTGTTTGTCTGAATGGCAGTTAGCTTGCTGCATTTGAGATAATTTTCCAGCTCTGCCACTTGCAGTTGTTGTTTCGTCTCCAGGATTAGCTCAAGATCTGGAGTGTCAGAGGATAGGAGAAGCCCCATATAGTTTTTGTAAACAGGTTCAACGCTCTCTTTGTAGTTGAATCGGAGATCTGAATTGGCTGAAATAAGTTTGGTCCGTACCTGATCCAAGTGCTTAATGGTGGTATCGTATGCTGTGATCGCGTTTGTTTCCTCACCCCGTTGTTGGTGTATTTGAGCAATTTGCCATGACCATTGGTAAGCAAGATGGTCGTCTTGGATAACTTGGGCTAATTCGAGTGCTTTGGCAAACACTTTATTCGCATCATCTAATCTTGGCATTCGCGTTATCCAAGTCTGAATAAATGTCTTGCCTCATCCTCTTGTAATTTAAGCCTCATCAGCACTTGACTCAAGACTGGAGTAGATATCAGGGGGCAAGCCTAGAAGTTCTACAATTCTTTGTTGCAGTGAAGTTAACGGAGAGACATGTCCATATTCTTCGTCTTTTACGCCAAGAATGGTCAGAGATATGTCCTTAAACGCCCTTAGAATTCTTTCTGTAGTGGGTCGGGTAGTGGCGCGTTTTGGATTTCCAGGGAAGAGTCCAAACAATTTTCGTTCTGTTGCTTTAATCGACGTTGAACAACGAACTCAATTAACGTCAAGATCCGCAATCCCAGACTCAGTAAATGCATCAATCCTTTGGCTTGGTCATCCCTTTGCACGAAGAGTGGAGATGCCCCGAGGGGCTTACCTTTTAAGCGAGAGAACCCACCTTCTTGAATCCAAGCGTTCCGAACAGTCAAGACAGCTTCCTCAAATGACAACTCTTCAAGGGAGCATTCGTGACGTAAACCCGCCAGCCAAAGCGTTGTTGTGTTGTCTCAACTGCGGCTTCTATGAGTGTAACTTTGGTGATTTGGTAGCGCTCTTTCTGTTGCTTTACCGCTGGGTGATACTCATAGCTATATTCAATCAATCCCTCAACGCGATGGGCTTTAAGGATGGCGTTAGCCTTCTGTTGAAGCTCTGAGAGGCTGCGAACTTGTCGCTTACCGCGTCCAACGGCAGGTGTCAGTGCGTTTAACTTTTGGGTTGCTCGTTTAAGTCGCTGCTCCAGACCCCGCTGTTGCTGTTGGGCATGAGCAGGAGAATGGACTAAAAATACTCGTTCGGTCCACTCTACTGTGTTGCCATCCGCTTGATGATGCTCCTGCTTTCTGGATAACTCATATCCCGTGGCAATTTCCTGGGGGTGTCCTTTCTCATCAAGACGATGAACTCTCAATAGAGGAGACTCGTTGGCAACTGCATCAATGAGTCCTTGTTCCAGCAACTCAGGTACTGAACCCACCCTCGCTAAGGGCGTCAGGTAATAATGTTGTTGCTGATGAATTCGGGCCCGTGTGGCTTGGGCACCCATCTTACAATCACCTACCCACAGTAACCCTAGCCGAGTAAAGCTTTGGCGGACTTGCTCGAAAATCGGTAGGTACAGTCCGTCATCAGCTTGCTCCCCCGAAACAATGTGAGTCGCCAATGGCATACCCAATGGGTCTAGGCTGGCTAGCATGGCTTTGAGATGAGGAAGGCTCGGATCATCTTTGCTATGACCAAACTGGAATAGTCCGTCCTCATGAACCAGATGGACACCAGAAACTGTGGTCGCATCAAGACGAACACGATAACGGTCTAACTTATAAATACGGAGGGTTTGACTATTAAGGTCCCCTCAATTTGTTGCCAGTACTCTGGCTGACTCAACTTACTCAATACGATGCCCAGGCGGTCATCGGTAAAGTCTGTCTCCCGTAATGTCAGACCACAGACTTGGGCAATCATGGTGCTGCGTTGCTTGACCCAGTCTCGAACGACTACTTTGCGGTGGTCGCCTTCGGAAAGGATGTAGGAAAGCCAGATCACAATCACCCACCCCCAATCTAAGCCTTCCTGTTTCCAGTGGCGGGGAAGATGTTTGTTGAGCACTTCTGGTAAGCCCATTTGCATCATCATGTGCAGCAGGAGCACTACATCATCAATACGCTCAGTCGTAACAGTAAGTTGATCTGCCATGCCACTGTCCTAGCTTGATTGCTAGACGAGCATACGCTGAATATCTTTATGCGATCCGATTACGCGAACGTCAAGTCTAATTGATCTGATTGTAAATAGAGTTTTCCAAAAACCCCATATGCTCGTGACAAGAGCCTTCTATCTCCAAATGATTCGGCCTGACGTAATGCCGTTTTAGCCAAGCTATAGGCAAGACTAAGATTATTGTTGCTGTTGGGTATCGCAAGTGAGTCAAAGTCTGGTAACAGATAACTTAATTTGAGCTTGAGATTAATTGCCTCATTTGTTGAAAATTGGCTAAAGTCAGCGGAAATTAAATCCTTAATGTAGGGGCTAATGAGGTTTTGTGGTTGGTTGTATGTGTCGATAAGTACTGGTGAGTTACTTTGCCCTAAATGTAGAAGGAGTTGCAGGGTATTGAGTTGAGCATGAATCCGATCCTCGGATGAACTCTCTGCAACAGATTGGTAATTAGCTATGGCAGCTTCAGCATATTGTTGTGCCTTATTTAAGGTATTGGCTTGACTAACCGAATTGCTAGAAATAGAAAATTGATTATAGGCTTGCTTATATAAAGATTGATAAGTATTGGCAAGCTCTAATGTGATGGTATAGCGATCTTCATTATTCAGTAAATCTGCATAATGTAATCCTTGCTTGAGAACTATTTCAGATGCTTCTAACTGACCCAATAACCGCAAAATATTACCCAGATTGTGGAAAGCTATAGCTTTTTGACTCTGATCAATATCAAGTGACTTCTCTAAGGCTACCTTTAGCTCTTCTTGATTGGTTTGGCTTAACCTGCGGCAAATTTCTTTATTGAGACTGAGTACTTGGGTCAAATTATTACAAGCAGAGTAGTACTGCCCCATTTGCTTGTAAGCGAGGCTTTGATTGATAAGGGTGCCGTAAATACCAGTGGTATAGTTTGACCCCTCATAGATAGCCTGAGCTTGTTGAAGTACTTGTAATGCTTTTCCAGGATTTCCAGATTCTAGGAGTTGTAATCCTTGTTGGTTTAGTGTGTTGGCTTGTTTGACAGATCTCTCTGATGCGATTGCTGGTAGTATCAGGCTTTGACCTAACAAGAGGAAAAGCAGAAATTGTATTCCTTGATGTAAACCAAACTTCATTGTTTTTCTATATAAAGCATTAGGCTTGAGGTTGGATATTCTGGGAGGGTTGATCGCAGCTTATTGGATTAGCCGCAACTGAGTTTGAGGCTTTACTTGGTTTAACAATCAATCTATAGTTTCCATCCTCCAGCTTTTGCCACCCTGTAGCCTCAACAACAAGGGGGGTGGATGATTTCACTTTGGAGGGGATTTTCGCGAAATCAGATGATCCGACCTCCCATTTCCAAATCTTAGATGATTGAGAGTGAGTGTCCTCTGGAAGTCCACCAGTGCCTAGAACCACAAATTCGCTGATTTTACCTGAAGGATTACAAACCGAAGCGATCTTAGGTGTGGAAGTAATATCGGGGGCAGGGGCAGTTGTTTCTTCTGAATCTATTTCCTCAACAATGATATCCACGTTGCCATTAGACTGTAAACCCGCATCCGAAGAGACACTGACTAAAACATCAGGACCAAAGTAGACCGCTAGGGCATTAATCAAAATATTGCCACCTTGAGCATCTTCAGCCTCAGCAGTAATACTGCTATTTCCTAGGGCAACCACGAAATCAGCAATAGCAGTTATATTTCCACCCTTACCCTGTTTTATCGCTGACGCAGATATCGAACCGTTTTCAAGGAGCAAAATATCGGCAAAGAGAACGACATTGCCACCATTACCACCATTTGTGATGCCCGAAATTCTCCCACTATTGGTGACCGTGATATTCTTAGCAACAATCTTAAGTTGCCCTGCGTTACCTGGCCCATCATTCTTGACAGTAATATCTGCTCCGTCAGAGACTTCCAAATTTCTTGTTTTTATAAACACACTTCCAGATTCACCAGTGGGAGTTGGAGGTAAACCAAGACCAATCCGAGTAACTGGATCAAGAAGATTGGCAGAAGAATCAATTAGGCTTGGATTAATAGAACCAGGGATTCTACCACTTACTTTGACGAAATCCGAGGCTTGGATCGTCACATTCCCGGCTGATCCGTTAGCGAAAGTTGATGCAGTTATACGTCCACCATTATCCACTGTTAAAGTGCGAGTGCTTATAACGACGCTGCCACCGTCTCCATTTCCATTAGATTGAGATGTAATTGCACTTGCAATAATACCAACTGGGTTAAAACCAGTTACAGATATATTCTCAGCCTCTATAATCGTATCCCCACCATCAGCATTGACATATCCTGTGTTGCTGAGTTGACCACCATCTTTGACAGCAAGATTCTGGGTACTCAACAAGATGTCTCCAGCACGACCATTTGCAGATGCAGTTGTCCCAACAATACTTCCAATGGGGAATAGAGGATCAAAGGAAGATTCACCTGTAACTTCTACTGATTTTTCCGAGTTGATTTTGATATTACCAGCGGTGGCAGAGCTAAAAGAGCGAGTAAAAACGGTTGACTTAAAATCAACGAGTAATTTTTTTGATGAAATCTTTATATCAGCTCCTTTCCCTGTAGAAAAAGCTTGAGTAAGCAAACCTCTCAAAGATCGAAAAAAGCCTGGGAACTGAGGGGTGAATTGGGTGTCACCTACTAGAGAAACAGTATCTTCTGCCGAAACACTTATATTCCCTCCAGAATTAGCACCATAATTGTCAATTAAAGCAAGTGAGGAATCAGTGATAGTAACATTTTCGCCAAATACATTAATTTTACTATTACCCAATCCACTTGCATTTAGTAATGATAGTTTTGCAAGTCTAATGTTTCCTTGTTTTACATTCTTTAATTCTGAAAATGACACTTCTAAAGGCAAACCACTATCGAGCTTGAGTTCACCAGAAATAATACTACCGATTTCAATTTGACCTGAAGGACTAGTTAACACTCCTCCTTCAAAATTTACGTTCCCACCGATTAAAGATAAAGTTTTTGTGGGTTTAACTTGTAATCCTGTTGGTAATGCTCCACTTGTTGAAGGAGGTAGAAATGGAGTACCAGTTGAAAAGAAGTTGTGACCTGGCCCTTGTACTTCTATCGAACTAGTACTTCCATTAAAACCTAACCCAATGATCTGAGGATCTTTAACGCTTAAGAGTGGCTTTGCTGAACTCCCGCTAAAAATTGTCCCGTCTTGTAACTTAAAATAATCAGCAGTTGTTGCTAGAAATGAACCATTTAGATCCAAGGTAGCATCTGGCCCAAAGACGATTCCATTTGGGTTCAGTAGAAATAAGTCAGCTTTACCTAAGACTCCTAGCTTTTCAAATAAATTTGAACGACTGCTGCCTGTTACTCGGGCCAGGATGGCATCTATACCAGTTGGATTAGTAAAATATGCCCCTCGACCTGTCTCTATACTAAACTCTTGAAAACTATGAAACTGAGATGATCCACGATTTGCTCCACCTTGGATTAAATCACTTGGAGTACTGTTGATAATTTGATTTGGAATTACTACAGATCGCTCATTCCCCAAGCTTGTATCTGGTATTATCTGAGCGCTAGCAAAAGCGAGTTCAATGAATAGAGTATATATTAATAAAAAAAACTTAATACATACGATATTTACTATTGTCTTTTTATAGAAATAACTCTGCATAAATCTAAATTTAATTTTTGTAATACCGAAAATTTTAGTCTATGGTCATGCGAAGTTACTTGTTACTACATAAAAATGACTACAAACTCCCATCCAAAAAATAATATTCCGGGAAGCTATGGCTATCCAATTGCTGGTGAATTGTTTAGCTTAGTCACAAATGAGCAATTATTTTATTGGAAACGTTATCAAAAATATGGTGCTATATATAAGACAAGTTTCTTAGGGAAGAAAACAGTTATAATAGCTGGCCCAGAAATTAATAGAGCTGTACTAAAAGATCAAGCATACAAATTCTCTTCATATTCGGGCTGGCAAGGATTAGAGCCATTGATAGGTAAAGGGTTGTTATTGCAAGATGGTCTTGAACATCAACATTCTAGAAAACTAATATTTCCAGCTTTCAGCAAGTGTGCTATATCGCAATATTTCACTAAAATTAAATCTATTGTAGAGGACTTTTTGAAAGAATATTGTCTAGATACAGATAAAAAACTTATTTCAGTATCTCGTGCTCTCACATTGAAGATTATCATAAATATACTGCTAACGTCTAATCATAAGATAGATATCGATAAGACTAGTCAATTATTCCATTATCTTATAGATGGGATGCTTGCATATATTCGATTAGATATCCCATTTATAACGTATGGTAAAGCTTTAAAAGCGCGTAGAGATTTATTTGATGAATTGGAAATTATAGTTAAAGATACACAAGGTAAAACTCTCTCTCACGATGATTCAAGTGTAATAGACTTTCTTGTACATTCTACAGATGAATCTGGAAATTCATTGTCAAATAATGAAATAATCTCTCAAATTTTTCAACTAGTACTAGGAGGCCATGAAACCACAGCGAAGCTGTTGTGCTGGACAATCATAATGTTGTCAAGACATATTGATTGGCAATCTAAGCTCAGAAATGAATATTATGAAGTTGTAGGTGACTCTGGTTTAACAGTTGATCATCTACCTAGGCTAAAGCTCATGGATGCAGTACTGAAAGAAGTTGAGAGATTATATCCACCGCTATATTTTATCCCTCGTGGCATCATCAGCGATTTTGAGTTCTCGGGTTTTACCTTTACATCTGACTGGTTAATTCACTTATCTCCATTAATCACACATCGAATGTCGAGTATATACACTAATCCTCATGACTTCGATCCTGAGCGTTTCTTACCACCTAGAGAAGAGCATAATCGTTATCCATATTCTTTGATTGGATTTGGAGGTGGTAAACATTTTTGCCTAGGAAATGAATTAGCAAATGTTGAAATGAAAATTATACTTGCAACACTGATAACGAATTATAGTTTCGATATTTTCCCAAATGTTTACTTTGACTCAATCTGCAAAGGTAAAAGAATTGCTAATAAATTTTTCTTTCGAACTTGTACCCTGCACTAGGCTCTACGCTTAGCCATCCCTATATCTTTAATTTTTTAAGAGTGGCTTTATCTACGGTGTACACATAAGTCGATTTTGAGCTATTTCCCACATGACTTCCCCAATCATCAGCCTCAACCCCAAGCCCAGCCCCCAGACCACCCCAGACCAACCCAAGTCCGTCCCTTCCGCTCCCAAGCTTCTCGACAAGACAGCATTCCCCAAGAAAGCACCGCAGGGAACCCGACCACCCAAGCGAGAACCAGAGCATGGGGAGCTTGGAGGAATACGTCGGAGTTCTAGGCGATCTCCCCGGACAATCAAACCTGAGTACACTCCCAAGACACGATCATCTGAAATCCCCCAGACTAGTCAGCCGAGAACCCCCAGAATTTCGGCAGACCTGGAGAGGCGATTTAGGAATCTGGAGCTGCGACAGAAGAACTTGGTGGAGCAAGCCAGGACGCGAGGGGAGCTGGAGTATCTGGCTGTTGCCAAAAATGGCACAGGGCAAGGGCAATACTTGATTACTGTGAAGGGGACAGGGAAGCCTTTCGTGAGGGAGGTGTTTGCTTCGGCTGAGTTTTGCTTGGAGTGCGCTTTTGAAATTGAGGAGAATTTTGAGATTTTGCAGGTGCTTGAGCTGAGGCCGACAGAGACGATGGAGCGGATTGAGGAGATGGTTGGAGTGTGGTTGGAGAGGGAGAGAGTGAGTAGGGTTTGGGGGAGTCTTGAGGATTCCCTTGTCACGCTTAGCTTACTGAGTTAGATATTTTAGCTTTCATCTTTTGACATTTTCCTACTCTTTTTTTCAAGCAATTTCCGCATATTATCTGTGAAACTTTTAGATGTAGACATACTAGCAGTCACTTGATTCACCAGAAAAACGAGGATCTTCCTAGATGCCATAGCATACTGTAAACATCCGTCATCTGATTCTGTATAGTCTCCCCGGCGCTTTGCATTGTCCTCCTTACGATTGCGGTAGTAATTGCGTTTGCGATCTCAGACTTGGATGCGTCAATAATATAAGGAACACAATGAGGAGATCCATGACTGAAACAGCACTCTACGGCTCTTGGAAATCGCCAATTACCTCTGAGTTGATTGTGTCTAACTCCATTCGGCTTGGGGGTATACAGCTCGACGGCAGTGATATTTATTGGTGTGAGTTTCGACCCACCGAGAATGGTCGGAGCTTAATTGTGCGCCGCACAGCTGATGGTGAAATAACTGATGTTACACCCACCTCATTTAATGTCCGTACCCGTGTTCATGAGTATGGTGGTGGGGCTTACTGGGTTGATCAAGGCGATTTATTTTTTGCCAATTTTCTAGACCAGAGACTTTATCAACAGTCGTTGTGCACATCTCCAGAACCGCTTACCCCCGAGAAACCATTACGGTATGCCGATGGTATAGTTGATCGCCTCCGGCGGCAACTGATCTGTGTACGCGAAGATCATACCCAAAACGACCAAGCGGTCATCAACACAATTGTTGCAATATCACTGGACGACCAGACTCAAACCGTGTTGGCCTCGGGGTGTGATTTTTATTCAACCCCTCGCCTTAACCCCAAAGGAACTCAACTGGCCTGGCTGAGTTGGAATCATCCTAATCTGCCCTGGGATGGGACCGAACTCTGGGTTGCCGAGATTGCGGATGATGGAACACTAGCCAAGCCTCAAAAGGTTGCTGGTGGCCTGAGCGAATCAATCTTTCAGCCCCAGTGGTCACCTGAGGGAGTTTTATACTTTATCGGAGATTCCACTGGCTGGTGGAATCTCTATCGCTGGCAAAATCAAACGGTTAAACCTCTCTACCCCCTGGAGGCTGAATTTGGCGAACCTCAGTGGGCATTTGGCATGTCAACCTACGGATTTGCCTCTGCCAATAGCTTAGTGTGTACCTACAAACTCGATGGTGTCCAACATTTGGCCCAATTGGATACGACTCATCTCACTCTCACTGAGATTGAAACACCTTATTCCAGTATGAGTGGCCTCAAGGTCGGGGCTGATTTTGTTGTGTTCTTAGGGAGCACTCCTAGCCAGCCAAGTGTACTTGTCCATCTGAATTTGTTAACAGGACAGCTTACTGAGCTTAGACGTTCTAGCCTTTTAGAGATTGAGGTTGGTTACCTATCCATCCCGGAAAACATTACGTTTCCGACTAGTCACAATCTCTCCGCCTATGGCATCTATTACCCACCCAGAAACAGAGACTACATTGCTCCTGAGAATACCCATCCCCCCTTGTTAGTGAGAAGTCACGGAGGACCGACAGCGGCGACTTCCTCCAACTTTAATCCAGTTATTCAATATTGGACCAGTCGTGGATTTGCTGTGTTGGATGTGAACTATGGTGGCAGTACGGGTTATGGTCGAGCCTACCGTGAGCGACTTAAGGGGAACTGGGGCATTGTTGATATTGATGATTGTATCAACGGGGCAAAATATCTAGTGGCTCAGGGCAAAGCTGACCCCGAGCATCTGGCTATTGACGGCGGCAGTTCCGGGGGCTACACCACTCTAGGAGCACTAACTTTTCATGATGTTTTCAAAGCGGGAGCCAGCTACTATGGCATCAGTGACATGGTAGCCTTGGCCCGTGATACTCATAAGTTTGAGTCACGCTATATCGATAGCCTGGTTGGTCCCTACCCCGAATGTAAAGACCTCTACAACGCACGATCTCCTATCAATTTTACTGACCAGCTTTCCTGCCCTGTAATTTTTCTACAGGGCGATGAAGACAAGATTGTGTTGCCCAACCAGTCTGAGTTAATGGTTAGTGCCTTACGAAAAAAGAACATTCCAGTAGCTTATTTGTTGTTTGAAGGAGAACAGCACGGTTTTCGTAAAGCAGACAATATCAAGCGGGCTTTGGACGCTGAGTTTTATTTTTACAGTCGGGTGTTTGGGTTTGAGCCTGCTGAGGAGATTGAAGCCGTGGAGATTTGGGGAATAGAGAAAGAGGAATCTATAGCCCCTGAGGTAGACAGAATCAATACTGAATTGTCAGGTGACAATTAGACCCCGTCTCTTCCCAGCTTTTCGTAATGCTTTGGTAAATGCCTTTCAGCATTACACATCCAGTAAGCGTTATGAGCAGGGAACCACGTCTCAGCCAGTAGAGTTGTTCCACTCTATTTACAGAAATTTTGGTGTGGGTTCTCTGCTATATTTATTCACTGGAGAAATATCAGAAGTAGCAAAGTCTCAACCCACTGCAGTAGATATGTCCATTGATTTGATGGGACCAAAGGAACTGATCCGTTTACTACATCGAATTGCTGATCGCCTTGAATTTCTGATTAGCGAAGAGCCAGGAGAGAGTTAAATCACCGCCTCCCCAATCCTTAGCTCCACTACATCAACAAATCACCATTCCAAGGATTCAGCGGGGTATTGGGTTAATGCTCTATTGAATCACTGCAAAGCGTTTTTATTTGACTTAGCTTTTTCTTTGGCACCCAGTTCAGGCTTACTCTCGTCCCCTGCCTCACCTTTAGGCTTTTGTCCTAGCTTCTTCTTCCCAACAAGATAAATTCCTTCTGACACTGGAATTAGAATAGTCCCCCAGAACCACCAGCGAACACCGGAATCGCCAAAGTGAAGCCAGAAAAGAACTCTATGGCGTTGAAACCATTAACGTTGAAAGCATTACCTTGCCGTTTTTTGAAAGCATTACCTTGCCGCTGCTGACCTAAAAACCCTATTCTTTCGTTGAATTCATACTTGTGATCGCAAACAGCCTGAAAGCGTAAAGTTGCCGAAAGTCGGATTTGAAAGCATAAGCTTGCCGAAAGTTTTGCTGAGAAATTGCTGAAAGCATTGATATCTCGTAGAAAGTCTTCAACGTACCCAGTAAATGACACTCAATCGGCAAGGTTATGCTTTCAAACGGCAAGGTAATGGTTACAGCGACAATTTGAGATGCTTATTATCTGAGATACTTTTTAGTCAAATTTTAGTCAAAGTCCAAATAACGAAATTTTGACATAAGTGTACGGAAACGGCCATTGACGTACACTAAAATGGTCTACGGTGAGATCAAAGATCGCAATGGCAGAATCTGGGTTAGTTCGCTTAGAAATCGATGAGTCGGCAGTTGATGTCGATTTGCTTAGAGCAGTCTTGGTGGAGAAAACCAAACCCTCCACGCGGGAAGGGTATACCAAGGATCTGGTGGACTTCTTTTTATTCGTGACCCAAGGGGAAATGGTCTATGGAGTTGAGGGACCGAAGCGAAAAAGTGAGATAAAGGCGCAGGTGAAGAGGGAATTATCTAGGCTTAGTCAATCCTTTGTGGGGATTGGCCGATTGAAAGCTTTGGAATTAGCCGCTCGGTATCGGGAATGCATGATGCAGCGAGGGTTGCAGGCAAATACCATCAATCGGCGGTTGTCCGCAGTGAAGTCCATGGTGCGGATGGCCAGACGTTTGGAAATGTGTGATTGGACTTTGGCGGAAGTAGATGGCCTAACAGTAAAACCTTATCGGGATACTCGGGGAATTACAGCCTCTCAATTTCGACTGATGATGGTGTTCGTCAATCGGTTTTCTTTGGCTGGGGCTCGGGATTTCGCAATGTTGACGCTGTTGTGGGAGGCGGGATTGCGACGGTCTGAGCTGGTGGGCTGTGATGCCCGTCATTTTGACTCGGAGCAGAAACGGTTATCGATTTTGGGGAAAGGAAGGAACGAAAGAGAGTGGATTGATTTGACGGAAAGTGGGGTACGAGCCATTTCAGAGTGGCTGGAACTGCGAGAAGTTTATGGCCTCACGGAGCCGTTGTTTATCTCGTTGGATCGGGCGAATTGGGGGTCGAGGTTGTCGGGGACGTCGGTATATCGAATTGTCCGAGCTCTAGCAAAGAAGGCTGGGGTGAGCGAGAACTTTGGGCCTCATAAGGTACGTCATAGTGGCACAACGACTTATCTAGAAATGACGGGTGGGGACTTAAGGGGGGCACAGGCGTATTCCCGACATGCCAATCTGAATACGCTCAAGTTCTATGATGACAATCGCAAGCAGCTTCAGAAGAAGGCTTCAGCGAAGTTGGCTGAGAAGATTTCGTGGAATCAGACCTCAGATAAGTCGTCAGATTAATGCTGCTGTAACCAGTTCAGTCGCGAAGAGTTACCTGCGATGGTATCCGACCGGCCTAAGTCCTGCGGACAGCAAGCAACAGCCATCGCGGCTCGGATACGCTGGGATATGTATTTGTTAGTGGATTTGGATGATATTAGTTGGTTAAGCGGCAGCGGGTTGCTCCCGCTGATTTTAACATGTTGAGCTTTTAGAAAATGATCGTCTGGCCTGAAAGTCCTACCCAAGCTTGCTTTGAGATGTAGCCTCTTATTACTTGGATTGATGTTGTGCCAACCAGTTCACTAGGTCTGCAGGTTTTGTAAAGTCGAGCAAGGCTTCACCCAAAGTTTCGAGCTGTTCGAGGGAGAGGGATTGGAGTTGCGATCGCAACTCTGGGGAAATGTCACCAATGCGACGGTTAAGTTGGCGGAGGACAAGTGATTGAGCTTCTCGCAGAGCACCAGTCTGTTCACCTTCTTCACGGCCCTCTTCGCGGCCTTCTTGCAGAGACTCCTGCCGAATTTCTTGATACCAAGGTGACTCTCGTAACACTGTCATATCCCACCTCATAATCTGCCGGACCAGCTCTGTATCCAGAACAAAGCTAGCAAAGAATCCTAATAGAGATTCTAACTCAACCAATTCCTCATTCAGTTGCAACTGCTCCAAGGCCCGCCTGACAGTCTGCTGATTTCCACCATTCTTGAGAATCGGGACAAAGGGCAATAAGGTATCCAGGGATCGCTCGAACACAAGTTCTGCTTCGATATCCCACAAGTTTATGACGTAGTAATCTTGCCGAGCCTGAAGACCGAGGAAATTGGATTCAAAGCGATCTTCTACGACAACTTGGGTAGAGTGCGGCAGAATATTAACCAACACTGGATAGACAGGTAAGCCATAACTTTCCTGAGCGAGGGCAGCATAGGCTCTCATTCTCAAGGGCATTTTGTCCGTGTATCGGAGTTGCAGCTCAGTGAGAATCAAAAACTTTCCGTGAATGGGGCTTTCCGCCTTCATGAGGACATGGTTTTCACGACTGACCCACTGAAATTCGGACCCCAGAATTTCGAGCGCGACGACATCAGCTTGTTGTGTGACCCACTGTGCCCAAGCATCGGGAGCCAATCCCAACAATCGTTTACCGCCAATGTCTGAAACTTTGGGCACGCCCTCATTCCTTTTGATAAAAGCTAGTGTGAGATCGTCTCAGCCATCTTACTGGATGGGGCGAGTCCCAGGCTTAGGCTACCGTATCAATATAGTGATTCATACCGACTTCACTTCATTGAGGCTGATATGAAGGATCTGAATGATGAGATGTGGGGATGGTGAGCAGCAGAAATATGACCTGCCAGGAACACGGTAAGGTAATTTATAACCCCATCAGGATTAAGTTGGGATGAAGGAGGGGCTGATGACTGGCAAATTTGAGATAAAAACAGCTACTGATAGGCAATTCCACTTCAATCTGGTCGCAACAAATGGGCAGGTTATTCTCTCAAGTCAGTTATACACCGCTAAAGCGAGTGCCCAGAATGGTATTGAATCCGTGAAAGTTAATGCTCCAATTGATAGTCAATACGACCGAAGAATGTCTAAGAGCGATGAACCCTATTTTGTACTGAAGGCAGCTAATGGTGAGATTATCGGCACGAGTGAGATGTATTCCTCCAAGCAGGCAATGGAGAATGGGATTGACTCTGTTAAGCACAATGCCCCAGAAGCCGGGGTTGAAGACTTAACGTTATCGTCTTAGCCTAAGTGAAGGGTTGCTGACCACAGAAAGATTCAGACACTTTTTGAGTGCAGCGCAGCCATACTGGATGTGGGTGTCCGCAGGGTCTCCTGAGGCAGCTCAGATTGTTTCATATAAACCGAACTGAGCAGAATATCTAGTAGGTTTGCTTGTCTAGTTGAGCTTTGGTATCTGCGCCAGCGTGGTCTGCCTTGACTTTCATTCATTTCATCTAGCTTTGCTCCCCACTCTTAGAGTTTCGCTTCCATTTCCCCTTGATACGCATTTCTATCTTCCATAATCTTTCTCCTAAGTTATTGAATTCAGAATCACTAAATCTTCTTAAGTCAGTCGTAGTTCTGAAAAGTGGGTGTTCATACCAAGATCTTCCTTTCGGTGGATTCCTCAGATCGGCATGAAATTCTACGATAAAGAGGGTTTCAACAAAAACTCACTCAAGGGAGGCAGGCATTATGGTTCAAATGCAAAGTGCTGCTCCGATTCATGTAGCTATTTTACTCGAAAATCAGTTTGAGGATTCAGAATTTCAAGTTCCTTACACGGCTTTACTGCAGGCAACAGCCCAGGTGAAGGTTATAGGCACCCGGATGAATGATGAATACCAAGGGCAGGGTGGCAATGTTTCTCATAAACCTGATGCCACCACTACTGAAGTCAGAGCACAAGATTTTGATGCTCTTGTAATCCCTGGTGGGAGCGCTCCTGATAGGATTCGCACTAATCCTCAAGCTATTCGCTTAGTGACGGACGCAATAAATCTAGGAAGACTTGTGGCTGTGGTCTGCCATGGCCCGCAAGTTTTAATTGAAGCAGATTTAATCCGGGATAGACGAGTCACTGGTTTTCGGGCCATTCGCAAAGACATTGTGAATGCGGGTGGGCAGTATCTTGATCAACCTGTCGTCATGGATGGCAATCTCATGACAGCTCGTCGTCCTAGCGATCTTCCTGTGTTCACTACGATGCTTCTGCAAGAGCTAGGATTAACCATTCCAGGAAAACCGCTGCCATTGATAACGGATCAGACCTATCCCTGGTGGGAATTAGGGGAACTGTGGCAAGGCTCTAGCAAGCAAGATATTTTGAATGCATTGAATACCGCAATTGTCGGTGAACGTTACACGCTTGCAGCCTTCCAAAAATACAAAGAACAAGCCACTAATGCTGACTTCCGAATTTTAGTACAAGAGGTGATTGCCACGAAGCACCGCCATGTGGAACTCTTGGAATATCGTTTAAGGGACTTCGGTGAAACAGTCACCTGGCAAGCCATAGGCAGCGAACCCTTAGTTGCATTGCAAAGCTGGCTCCAATCCAGTGATGACGAATCTTTAATGCGTAGAGCTTTGGGAGATTTACAAACAGGTGCAGTGGATGCGCTGCACCTGAGTACTCAACTGACCGATCCACAAACGGCTGAGCTAATAAATCAAATCAGCGATAATCTACAGCATCATGTTGAAGGCTTAGGGGAGCTTTACCGTGCTCGCTGGGGCGGTAAAGCAGTAAAGCCTCCCCTTCCAACCACAATGGCAATGGGCTAAATCGGTCAGTTGTCGCATCTCATGAAAGCTGTGTTTTACATTTTGATTGCGAGTTAACCATTCATGCCTAAGGAGTTACAATTGCTGGCTATAAAAGAACTAGATACTCAAAAGACAATTGAATTGCTAAATCAGATTATGGAGTTTGAGCTAGCTGGGGTAGTTCGATATACACATTACAGTCTGATGGTTACTGGCCCAAACCGTTTACCCATTGTTGAATTTTTCCAAGCACAAGCCAGTGAATCTTTACTTCATGCCCAAGAATCAGGGGAGATTCTAACGGGTTTAGAAGGACATCCAAGCCAACGGATTGCACCTATCGAAGAAACAAATCAACATGCGGTTCGTGACCTGCTACAAGAAAGCCTCAATCATGAACAAAAAGCCTTGGTGCTATATAAACAGCTTCTAGAGGTCGTTTCTGGTGCCAGGGTCTATTTAGAAGAATTTGCTCGCACCCAAATTGGGCAAGAAGAAAGACACAACCTCGTCATCAAGAAAATGTTGCGTGACTTCAGTTGAGGTAAGTAGTTGAATCTTTCTCGATAGCGAATCACTGGTGAAGTGGAAGAAAATAGGCAGGAATTCATCTCAAAGGTAGATTACGAGTCATAGCTATACCCATTACGCTAGTCAGTAAATTGACTGAATAACTGAACTTGCCTATGATCTCTATTCCCTCCTTGACACTGCAACAATTAGAACTCCTTAGACTAGCTAAGAAACACTCGAACGAGATAATTTTGCTCTTTTATGAAACGCCCGTTCTTAACGATAGGGAGCCACCGAAAGGGCATCCTCCAACCATTCAAGAACTGGTTGATGCTCAGCTGATTCAAGTCCAATCGAATGGAATTTCACTGAGAAATTCAGAGTTGCAACAGCGGAGTTGGGCAGACTATTGTGAAGGTCTAGGTCAACCCTCTCGATATGATTGGAGTCTATGGCGAAAGCAATTTTCTGACCATCCAGAAGGGTTAGACTACTTTATGGTACCGGGTGAAAATATGGAAGAATTTAGTCAGGTTTGGATACATGAGATCAGCCTGCAAGCGATTCAGCCCAGTAATTTATGAGAGGAACTTGCACCTATTAATGATTGGCTTGTTAGCGCTCATAAGGTCTGGGGGCATGGTTCAAAAATAATGGATTTTGGGTTACACTTCCACTGCGAAATAAACCATTAATTTTCGATGGCTTGAGGTCTGCTTATTCCAATCAGTTCAGACTATGCTCTTTGGAATCGCTTGAATCCCAATAGCTCCAGCCAGTGAGGATGAGGTTCTCCCGTCAGCTACTCCTTAGGGCTTATACCCTGTCGTTCTAGAACCTCACTGCGCATGAAGCAGCTGTGGTTCAGGAAGTATTGCAACAGTCCCAAATAGGAGTTCCCAAGAGTATGCCGAAAAAAAAGTAATTGCGCAGTCGAGAATTGAGATTTTCAACTAGCGAACTGGTTCTAGATATCTTTGTTGCCATTATTCCCAGTAGGCAATGGAGGTGGGCTGTTTGCGATGCAGTAGACAGACTTCTCTAACCTTGGCTAGAGAGACTTCCAGGCGTTCAGCAATCAACGCGAGTTTTTGATCCAATACCCTTGAAAACGCCATGAGCTGATCGCGTTGCTCGAACAATGCTTTCCACAGATTGCCAAGCTTCTTCCAGGAGGTCTGGAGCATCACGTACAAATAATTCCTGTGATATTTCTTGAAGTTGCTGATCGCAACCGCCAATTTAGGCTTATCCAACTTCCCTAAGAAGCCGGATGGTCCTGAGAGCATCCAATCTTCCCCAAGGGTAAAAGGCGAGAGAGAATAATTTCAGGCGATGTGCGACTAAAAGTTTGTAACCGTTGATTCCTCGTTTTCTCTGGCTAAATGTTGTGATCAGTAGCAACGTAGTATCAGTACTTTCAGGAAAGTTGCACATCGCCTAATTTCTCCCATTTTCAGGCGAGCAATGTAGCGATCCTGAGGTCTCTTTTGGATCAAAACCTTATATTTTTCACCATGAGCCAGTTCATCAGCACCAGATGATCCAGCGATCTCTCCGTTACAGCGAACAAACCCAGCAGTATGTCAGAAAATCCATCAAGCGGATTGCCAAACAGTTGGACAGTCGGCCCATCACCTGTTGTAAATACTACATACATCCGGTCAATATCGAGAGTTGTATCAAAGCCAAGCTCCTGAGTCTGATACAGCAGAAATTAGATGTCCCACTTCAGCTACTGCCTGATGAGCAAAGGATCTTGTTAGTCCTCCGCCAGATCTCATCTACTTAGGGCTAGATCTTTCCTTTGACGTTCAAAAGCAGGGTTTGCTAGCATAAATGGCCCGAAAGTTCACTTCATTCAGTAGTTGGTCGGGCAGAGCTTTCAATCTTGTGATGATACCACCGCATCAATGGCGACGTACTCACACCATGTAAAACAATGGATGTAACCACGACGATATAGACTATCCAGGTCAATCGTTTAGCCAGAAACTCTTCTACGCCCTTGTTCAAGGCATAGGTCAAGTAATATAGCGAGCCTACCCCTCGAATGCCGAACCAGCCAAAGAGCCAGTGTGTCTGGACAGGTAAACAACTCCCTAACAGACTGATCCAAGCCCCAAGGGGACGAATCACGATCAACAGGAATCCAGCTAGAATTCCTGCCTGACCCGCGTATTGCAGCATTGGCTCAGCTATCAGAAGTGAGCCTAAGAGCACAATAGTAATAATTTCAAGCAGTTTTTCGAACTGCTCAACCAGCGTCATTTGCGCCAGACGCTTATCCGGTTCATGGCGATAGTGACTGCGTAGCGTCATCCCCGCCACAAAGACAGCCAGGAAGCCGTAGCCATTAACAATTTCGGTGAGGGCATAGGTCAGTAAAATGGTACTTAGGACCACCAAATCTTCCATGAGATCATCGGCAGGCTGGTGACGTTGCAGCTGCTGATCGATCCAATAAATCCCTTGGGCCACTATAGTACCCATGAGAATACCAGCAGTAATTGCCCATAGCAGATCGATGACCACCCACTGCTGGAGCCAGTCGTCTGGATATCCTTTTTGCAACCAGTAGAGTCCAAAATAAACAAAGGGGAAAGCTAGGGAATCATTTAAACCACCCTCTGAGGTCAGGCCAAACCGCAGCTCATCATGATCATCTAGGTGCCCCATCTGTACCTCTGAAGCCAGAACAGGATCAGTTGGGGCTAATATGGCCCCGAGCAGGATGGCCGGTCCCCAGTCCAGATCAAGTAATCCATGGCTGAAGAGTGCGATCGCCCCAATAGACAAAGGCATCAAAATACCAATCAGTCTACCGGTAACTTGCCAATTGGCTGGATTCAGAGGTCGATTCATTTTCATGCCGCAGCCAAAGACCGACACAATTACCACAAACTCGGTGTACCGCTCGACTAGGGCCGTGCTGGGTTTCACTTGCAAAATGCCGATGCCATAGGGGCCTAGCAGTACCCCTACCATCAGATAGATTAAAGCGTAGGATAGCGGTAAGCGCGAGATCCATCCTGACCCCAGCGTTACCGTCAAGATCAATAAACCAATAATCAGGAGGAAAGAAAGATAGGTATCGACCAAAAAGCTTTACTCCTCAGCGGTCTGCATCATTAAGTTCTATCTTGAGTTCCGTCGATAAACATCCCCTGTAGCGATATGGGATTATACTCTTCATTACTCAGTAAACTATGTTCCTGGCTCAAAGACATCTCTCTGGAGAGGTAAGATTGTCCGAGAGTGACTCGCTCTTCCCACAAAACTTGACTGACGGTGGGGGTTTACGACGAAAAGCCAGCTTTATCATCCGATTGCCACTGAGTTAGTTCAATATCCAGGAGTCGGGGATAGGGAAGCGGGTGGCGAGCAAAAATTCCCTTGGCGCGGGTGATCAGATCAGTTTTATAGACAAATTCATGACGAGCATCTAGGGGATAGCACTTGAGCTTAAATATGGTTCCCCAGGATTTCTCTTCTATCAACACCAGAACGGGTAGTTTCAGATGGGTGTACTTGCTGGTATAGGCCACCCGGTAAAGAATTCGCTTGACCAGCAATGTATCGACCTCATGCGCAAAATAGAACTCTGTAACCACCTGGGCTTCTAAATCACCCATATTCGTATTGATGACGGCACTCGTCCAAATTTGGCTGTGGGGAATTGTGACGACACTATCCTCTGGGGTTTTTAGGCGAAGCCCCCGCAGGCCATAGCCAATCACCTCCCCGTAGTGTTGATTTATTTGTATACGATCGCCAATGCGGTAGGGGGCTTCAAATAGACTGAACACACCCGCAATAATGGAGCTTACTAAATCCTTGAAGGCAAATCCCAAGGCTACGGCAACCGTACCCGTAATCGCCAACAAATTCTCTCGGTTAATATTTAAAAACAAATCGATCAGTACAGTGATTGCCGCCACCCAGATCATGAGGCGCATGAAGGGCAAAAATTGTTTGACCTGAAGTCGCCTTTCCCGAGGGACGTGCTCTGAAATCCAAGTGACTAGCCTGTCGCTAATCAGAATAGCCAGGTAGGCTGCCACTATGATCAGCAATGCTCTGGTGATCTTTCCCGCTGTAATCTGAGTCAGAATTTCTTTGGCCTTATCCGCAGTTTTGTTGGCCGTATTACCGGTGGATTGAGCCAATAAGGTAGTTTGCAAGAACATCAGCATTACTCTGGTGAATCAATCGCAAAATTATTAACGGCTAGCTTGCGCTTTAGATGGGGATAGTGAATTGGGTTAATCCTTAGCATCTGGTCATGCTGCTCAATTAAGCCAGCCTGACGCAATTCCTGAATTTGATATTTCAGGGTCGAGGGCTCATCTCCCAAGCTTTCCGCCAAGCCAGCTAACGTAATCCCATCATGGAGAAGTAGGGAATAAAGCAGATAGTCGTCGTCTTCATCTGTATCTGGCAAGTTAGGTAAAGTGGGTGTTCGGCCCTTGAGGATTCCAACTGCTTCTGATTTTTCTGAGCGTGACTCGTAAGAGATCGAACGCAGAAATACCTGGATGGCCACTGTACTGACACCCTTTGAGACGGCGGCCAGTTGCTCAAAATAGTGGGTTTCGGGATTAGCATCCTCTTTCTGTTGGGAAGCGTTGTTGCCAAACTGATCAAATTGCAGATCAAACTGAGACACGATTCCCCTCAACCAGTTCTGTAACTGCTCTCCCTTGAGCTTCGGTAGAAACAGTGTCTCACCGCAGTAAGCCTCCAGGTGGCAGACGGCTTTGAGATACTGCCATGCCACCTGGCCGGAACCGAGTACCCAAAATCGGGAAGCATCTGGCAGCAGCATATCCTGAAGATAATCAATACCAGTCAGACCATCCACGCTGCGGAGAAAACACCAGCTGAGGTTGGGAATGACAACGACCTCAAGCTGTCCAGAGGCAGTTGGGCTCAGACCTCGGCCCAACTGTTGCTGTAGTTTGGTTTGAATTGTGGCAGATGCGTCGGGTCGCCCGATCCACTCTAACAGGCGGATGGGAATCTGTTGCTGGGTCGCCCAATGCTCCGAACAGTCTGTTAAGAGTCGAGACACCGCCGTCACTGGGCTACTGAGAATAACAATAGAGTTATTGGCGGGAAGAGGGTGAGAGCGCCACTGCTCTAGGGCCTGATCTAGGGCAGAGTGGATAGCGTCTTGGCTAGCTGGATGACTGGGCAGCTTCTGTAGAGTTGCAATCAATTTTTCTAGCAGCGGCGGTGGTAGCTCAGATAGCGAGTTCTCAGGTTCTTGATGTTTGCTTTGATCGCTAGAAAACCAGTCAAAAAAAACCTGACGTTTTTCTAGAAACCAAGTCTGAAACCGTTGTAAGGGATGAACCATAGAATTTCCTAAGATCTAAATTGAGGCGGCAGACCCACCATCTACTCTATAATTTGCCCCTACGACAAAGCTAGAGAGTTCAGAACAGAGAAAGGTAATAACAGCAGCAACTTCTTGAGGTTTTCCACGCCGTTTTAGCTCTAAATGAGGACGTTTCTCTTTGAGAAATGAAGTAATGGCTTCATCAAATCTGACGCCTAGTTTTTCGGCCCGTTGCTCCTTCATGGCATCGGTTATGGGCGTTGCTACAAATGCTGGGAAAACCAAATTAACCAAAATACCATCCTGAGCATAAGCTTTTGACAAATTTTTGGCAAAGTTGAGTACTGCTGCATTACAAGCTCATTAGAGCATTTCCACCTGTAAATTTTTCCGGGTTTTCTTACTCTGCACTGATTTCAGGGAACCAGAGCTGTTGTCATTGATCAATTTAGTTACGCTCTTTATGGATTCCCAGGGATCTGGCAGTAGAAGACAATTATCAGAGGTATAATGCCGTGAATCCCTTTCATAGCATGTACTGTAGTTCATCACAAATACTACACTGATCAATCTTGAGTCGTTAATTGATGATGCCAAGTGCTTCGAAATCCTGCGTCAACTTCGATGGCCTCAAGGTGTCGATTGCTATGATTGCCAGTCCACAGATATCGTTAAGCGCGGCTTTAATGAAACTCAACCATTGCGTCAACGCTATCAGTGTAAGGCTTGTAAAAAGCGCTTCGACGACTTGAGTGATACGATTTTCGCTGGACATCACCAGCCCCTGCAAACTTGGATTGTATGCTTGTACTTCATGGGATTGAACCTGCCCAATCACCAAATCGCTAAAGAACTTGACCTCAATAAAGATGATGTTCAGGATATGACATCTCAATTACGTCATGGCAGTGTTGCTAAAAAGCCTGTCGTCACCTTGCAAAGAGAAGTTGAGTGTGATGAAGCCTATGTTATTGCTGGCCATAAAGGACAGCCAGAAGCGATCAAAAAAAAGAGAGAAAGTGACGTGGTCGTCGGCTATAAACGAAATCCGGCAGAGGCACAATCAACTACCCCGCTGCAAGCAGACGGGGTATGGAATACAATTTGCTCCCAAACCGTAGATTTTGATTGCAATCCCATTTCTTCGCTGCAAGCAGCGGGGAATCTACCCCTACTAGATTGAAGAAAGAGAAACCTCCGATCTTCGGCATAATCTAGCGTCAAGAAGAAGTTATTCTGAAGATGCTTCCCAATGTAAAGCAAGCCACCATTGCTCCGATAATCCAAGACTCTATCGTTGCTGAAACGCTGATCTACACTGATGAATACGGCATCTACTCACGTTTAACGAAGTGGGGATATGACCATAAAACCGTCTGTCACAATGCAGGAGAATATGCTCGTGATGAGGATGGAGATGGATTTTGTGAGGTGCATGTCAATACGATGGAAGGGTTCTGGTCCTTACTTCGATCTTGGCTTAGGCCACACCGAGGCATTTCGCAAGAGAAGTTGCCGCTATACTTGGGCTTCTTTGAGTTTGTTCACAACACTCGGAAGCGTGGTAAAAGACTACTTTCATCTCTTTTAGAATGTCTTCTCAAGTAGATCCCTGGAATCCATAAAGAGCGCTAGCCTTTAGTGCGTGCAAAGACTTCAAAGAGAAATTGATAGGCTGATAGACTGAAGATATAGGTTAAATTTTCACTTCATTCTAACAATCAAGCTGGCAAATGTACCTGAGAGTTTGCCAGCTTCTTTTCTTAAGAAGTTAAAACCTTAGTACTATTCTGCACCCGCTTACTCATTCGCCACTCGAACGCCTGTCCTAACTGCTCAAGGTCAAGCAAACCATGTTGCCACAAGACTATATGAAGCTGCCCCCGTGAAGGGTTTTGGCTTCGCAGGGCTAGGTCTATAGCGTTGTCTGAAACCCCTAAATCAGTTTGGAGATAATCAATAAATTGTTGTTGGAAACGAGAACTCATAAAATCAAGCAAAAACTGGCAAACAAAGCTATCAAATGCCTCTATGGTCTTGAGATAGTGGCCGATACTCTGACCAATACCCTTGAGTGACTGTGTGTGATAGTCTCGAATTCTAGTCAACCTGTCAACCCTGCTGATATTTGTCTTAAGAAATAAAAATAAGCTGTTCCCATTTCAGAGATTTTGAGGTGTTTCTCTAGCAAGGATGTAAGGGGCATGATAGATTTTTGATTCAGTTACAGGCTCTATTGTCCTTGACCCGTTTTTTCGATCCATGCATCCCCGACTCTTTACTTACGCCCTGCTGAGCCTTCTCATCATCTACCAAAAGGAAGAGTTTGTCCCCGAAGGGGGATGAAAGTGCCCCCTCATGAAGGAGGATATCCTCGATCTATAAAATATGTCTCTTGGTAGATGCTTGAAGTAGGATTTTAATCTAATTTGCACACTGTGGCCTCTCAGTTGTATTGAGCAAATTAGTGAATGCGGAACAGTTTTTTTGATAATTCCTTGGATCGAAACCATATCAAACAGCGTATCCGCGAATTGGAGAAAGCCACCGTTGGCTTATATAGCATTGGATTATACCCAGGCTCTTTGGCTTATAACGCCGTCATGCAAGCAGGGAGTACTCCCTTACTGTTAGCTCCTCGCCCTGGACGAGACCTGCTTGGGGCATTTTCTGACGATGAGTTACAAGGGATGGACCCTGATCATGTGGTGAATCTGCATCGGATGGCTCGTCATGAAGAAGGGTATAAAACCGCTACGAATACACTTGAGTATCTGATCGACCATTGCGATTTAGTCATCCTGAGCGCCAACAGCAATTATATTGAGGCAGATTTGGAAGAAGCCTGTACAATTCGACAAAAACTAGGCAGAATGAACGTCGTTTTAGCTTGTCTGGCTGGCTCCTTTAACCATGATAAGATCAGCAATCATTCCTATGTCCTTAGTGAAAAAAAGCCCAATCTTGCTTTCTTTTCTGGCTTTCACCGTCACGGAGCCTTGAGGGATCCGGTGGATAGCTTTACTGCCAATTTCTGCCATCCTAATGCCTTAACGGCGCTATTGGGTGCGCACCTTTTAGATGGTGTCTCTCTCAATATTCAAGTGGCCCCCGGCATTCACAACGTTGAGGCTCAGTATATCAAAGCGGCCAAAAATATGGCCTCGATTTTTGCTGGGTTTGGCTATGTCTTTCATGGGGATAATCCTGGGATTTTGCCTACCCTTTTGACCTTGCTACTGGATCAATGTTTGGATCAAGCGGCAACGGTCTCTATGTCCCGATATGATCGTCAGACGCTATATCACCAACAACCGATTGCCTTAATGGAACTTGGTTACGGCGTTCCCAGAATTGAAGCCACACTCAGTCGCGAAGGGGATATGGAAAAGGTTCGTGATCATACCTTTTCTCAGCTCACTGCTATTGTGGCCGATGTGCGAGGAAGTATGATGAATCCGACCACGGGCAAACCGACTCGTAACTTTCAAGCAGGTCAGATTCTTGCAATGGTCATGCGAAAATTGAGGCGGTGTCCTTTTAGCATTGAGGAATTTGAACAATGGTGTGAGGATGCAGGGATGTCGAAAGGTGGATTAGAAGGCGTCAAAGCCCTGCGATACTGGCCTCAAATTGCCACCAAATACGATATTCAAGCTCACGACGCCTCCATGGTAAACCTGCTACACATGGTGCTGTGTGGCCAGGGTCAAAATAAAGAGTTTGCCTTTCGGGTGATGACAGAAAGCCGGGAACTATCGAACTACTGCAAAGAATCGGTTCGCCCCACCCATAGCCGCAAGTATGCAGGTGCCCTTAACAACCTTGGTAAACCGGAGTCATTGAAACTACTAACGAATGCCGTCATTGTTGGCAATTCTCGGAAAGCCATCCATGATGACGACCTAGAAGAGAATATGGCTTATCAATCAAACGGCTCCGCTTATGCGATGGCTATGGAGGGTATTGAGCAAAAGCTGTAACCTGTGCTCGTAATAATTTGCGATTTCAGTTGGAGTAAGGCTACTCTAAACTCAAATAATAGAAACCGTGCTGGGCATCAAAGGGGGACTAAGAGTTCTCCTTTGACACTTCGCTATGACCTAGATCCTTGTAATGTTCGAAGTTGAAGAGTGAAAGGGGTTGCTACTGGAAGTGAGATTGCGTAGTCCAATCCAAAGAACAGAAGGATCCAAAATCACAGATTGGTTTGAAGCTGGCAAATCTTAAAAGAGCCTAGCAGAGAATTTATGAATAATCTTATTTGTACCGATAGTCTGATGCCAAACAAACCATGCATGCCTAAAACTGTTGTAACAATGCCTGCTTTGAAGGAGAAAGTTATATATGGTTCGTTCCAGGCTAACCCTATCTGTCACCCTTAGGATTGCTAGTGTATTTAGCTGCTGTTGGACAGTACTTCCCTCTCTGGTTGTTGCTCAAGCTCCTCCGGTTGGTTGGAGAATATTGCTGGCATCTGCGAAATATCGCTACAGTCCCAAGATGGTAAGCGTTTATACTTACGAATGTTCGAAGAAATTGCAAGAGATTAACGGGGAAGGGCCTGATAAAGCCAAGCAAATTTGCCAATGTTCAGTTACGCAAATGCAACAGCAATATTCACAATCTCAGGCAATCCAAATCCTAACTAAAGCCCAGGCCAACATCAAACGTGATCCCGAGACTATCCCTTCAGAATTAGTTCCCTTCTTCACTCCTTGCTTTTCTTCAAAGGGAAGATCCGTATTGGGTTAGATCAAAAAAACCTCCTTAAGGTAAATGACTTTCTGCAGCTTTTTTTGTCAGAAATGAATCCCTAGTGGTCATAAGTCGGTGTAAAGATCGGTCTCTCTCAAGCGAACGATAAATCAGGGACTTCGTGTTAGCGTTACCCTACACTGGCAGCAGGATACAGGTAATGGGAAGTGAAAATGTCGAGACTCAGTTCGACACTCAAGCAGTTGAGATTCATAATGGCGTACTCACGGTGACAGCAACCATAGAGGTCCGTTACGAAATGCCCAATCAGGATGCTGATCTCCCCCAGCATCTGGAAGCTCACATTGAGACTGCTGGCCAGCAAATTAAGCGAGAGTTATTTAGAGAATCCATCCAACGTGCCGATCTCGAACTGGTGCTAGAGCAACGATTCCGGAAACAAGAAGGTAGACTGCACCGGAATGGGTCCAAAGTCTATACCTTCAAGACCATTTTTGGCACCGTTGCAGTACCCCGCATCCGGTTACGACAATCAGTAAATGGCAAATCATTGCTCCCCTCTGCTGATGCATGGCAAACACCTCAACAAGTCTTTCTCACCCAAGGATTACGAGATGCAGTCTGTGATGGACTGCTTAATCAAACCACTTCTCAAACCCTTGAAAGCATTGAGGAGCGGGCAGGAGAGACAGATTTAATTGCTCGTAGTAGCATCCTCAAAATCGTCCACCAAGAAGGTGCTGCCCTTCAACAAGCAACGGAAGCACGGGCAACAAAGATCTGGGAGAAAAATCCCGCTGCCGCTTCAATTTTTCAAGTGAAGGTTCCTCATTTGTCCATTGTGCCTGACCTGGAGGAGATTACAGAAGATGCTCCAGATGAGGAGTTGGAAGAGTTAGATTTCCCGATAGGCTTTGCTGGGTCACCGACAGTTGTAGAGGCGATCAAGCGTGACCAACCTCGCCAAGTGGATGCCGGATGGGTGATGGTGCAGCCAGATGAAGTCAAAGTTAAAGCCCAGGCTACAACAGGGCGCAAGGAAATCTGGCACTATACTGCAGTGGTCATGACGTCGCTCAAAAGCTGGTACTTTAGTGCGGAAACTTCAGCCAAATTATGGTTTCAGGTCGGGGGTTTATTAGCGCTTTTGGGAGTACATCGCGGTGACCTCCAGTTGATGGTGCTGGGGGATGGGGCCAAGTGGATCCGTAACTGGTTTGAAGCATTACCAATCGACAATAAGGCTATGATTCTGTGCTGGTATCACCTGGCCAAGCGGTGCAAACAAGAACTCGGTTCTGCGTGTCACGATGAAGCCCATCGCTTGTCGATTCAAGGGAAGTTACTAACCCAGTTGTGGACTGGAAAAATCCAAGAAGCTGTCGATAGTTTGTCTGCTCTACGGGGGCAAATGCGCAATGAGGACGCATTGGATACCTTGATCAACTATTTGGACAATCGACGACCTTACTTACCCAACTACAGTAAGCGCTCCAGAGCCGGGTTATGGATTGCCAGTAACCGAGTCGAGAAGTTTAATGATTGGAGTGTCGCTGCCCGATGCAAACACAAAGGTATGAAGTGGACCGCTCAAGGGGTGGCTGCCTTAGCTTCTTTGGAAGCTCTGAGTCGAAATGGAGAGCTTGAAGTATGGAGAAAGACCAGAACTCTTCCCGACTGGAAGCTTGAACCGTTTGAAGAAGCTGCTTGAGATAGGCTGATCTTTACACCGACTTATGACCACTAGGGACTGGACTCTTTACATTGTTAGATGTTCGACAAGCAGCCTTGATTGCTAGTATCACTTCAACAGCTGCTTTTATGCAGTTTTCGTTGGGACAATTCTTAGATAGTTTCTATAATCAAGATCCTGTTGAATGGAGCGGCTTTCAAATTGCTGGGAGTAGAAGTGGGCTTGCGCCTTTTGTATCAGGTTTTGGAAACTTCGTGCATGCTAAATCAAATTGTGCTTATAACCCAAGTAAAGGTTATCACCAAACTTACGAAGGAAATTGGCTAATTGTTGGAGAATCTATAGCAGCTAAGAACATAGGCCTAAAATTTTCTGGCACTGTTGGGAGTTATTCTGCTACATCTCCGGGGATCATTGGCCCAAATGCAGTTGCCTTACGAGGAGGCTATCTTCAAGCTGGAGGAACAACTATTATTAATGGTGCTGGTTTTACATTCTTGTCACGTTTTCTCATGGGTTACGGATCTGGTCAATCCAGATTTGGTATAACTTTTGGATTAAGGGGTAGTCTTCTTTTTTCAGCAAGTACTGGTATATCATTTTCATTGCCAGGCGGGAATCATGACAATTGCACCCCTACGCCTCAATAACATTTTTTAAATATGAAAATATCATACCCATCTTCTAAAGAATTAGTGATTCAAAATAAGCCAGTAAAAGAGTGGGCAACCTTGATTTTTATTTCTACAGGAAGTATCTATCTTGGGTTTGATTATTCATCTAAAGTCCCAGAAGTTGGTATAGTTGGGTACTTTCCAGGTTTCTTAGGGCTCATCCTAACGATTGCTCTCTTGTTAAGCGATCGTTCTAATAAAGCCGTTACATGGAGTTTAGATAAAGATAAAAACACATTTATAGTTCAGTATAGAAGTCTACTTGGTGCCAACCCACAAGAGTACAGCATTAGCGAAATTTCAAATATCTTAGTTAGAAGACCTTCAAACAAGTTGTCTTATAATTTAGAAATAAGCTTAAAAAATTACAAAAAGATCTCTATCGAATCACTAACTGAAAATCAAGCAAAGAAAGCAAAAAAATGTATTTCAAAATTTATTGGTAACTACCCAATCTGAAGTGTTGGTCTCAACTCATTTCGGGTTTTATTTAACGGGTAAACTTGCCTAAAACGGGGTTGAGGGTCTATTTGGACAAAAAACAACTCTAAGGCTGCAATGCCCTGACAGTATAGCTTTCAGAGGTTAAAATCACCTTGATCCAGAAGGCTCAAATCGCTGTAATCCGGCTTTGTTCAGAAATGACCAAAAATGGGTAACACTTGTCAGGCGACAATTACAACACAACTGATTTCGGGTTTTATTTCAAAGGTAGAATGGGCTACAACCCATGCTCTGCATAGCCTTCCATCGTTACAGACTAAAATGACGCCAGTCATTTAGTTTACCGTTCGTTAGGAGTGCAGATGCCTCAAACTAAGTCCCATAAATGGATTCCAACATTCTTAACCCTTGAGCAGTTTGAGACATTTGTCTTACCCCATTTGCACATCGGCACTCGTGGACCTCAACCAAAGCTCTCTTTGCATGCCATCTTCAACTACATTTTGAAGTTGCTGCACTTGGGATGTCAGTGGAGTGAGCTACCCATTGAAAAGGATAAAAATGGGCGACCAGAAATTCACCACTCTAGTACTTATCGAGCCTTTCGACGCTATGAAACCCATGGGAGTTTTGAAGACATTTTCAAGGCGTCAGTCTCAATGCTTAATGAAAAAGGAAAGTTGGATACCAGTGTTATTCACGGGGATGGGACGACCACTGCAGCCAAAAAAGGGGGCGACAATCTGGGATTCAGTGGACACAAGCATATGAAGGGTGACAAAGTGGTTGCTTTCTGTGATCGCAACTGTAATATCATCTCGCCATTTATAACCGCCCCAGGTAACCGGAATGAGTCAACGCTGTTTAAGACTGCATTGTCGAAGGTGATGAGTACCGCCCGAACAGTCGGCATAGACTTGGCTCAGACTATCGTCAGTTTGGATGGTGCTTACGACAGTCGTGAGAATCGCAAGGCCATTTTCAATCGAAGGATGGTGCCGAATATCAATGTAAATCTACGTGGGAGACAGACGCCAAAGCCAGGTCCAAAAAGACTGTTCGATTCATCCATCTTTCAAGAGAGATTCAATACCATTGAGCGAGTCTTTGCCTGGGAGGATAAATTCAAGCGCTTGCTTCTGCGATTTGAGCGAATCAGCAAACTGCACTATGCCTTGAAAAGCTTGGCATACACGATAATCAATCTCCGGCATTTTTGCCAAGGTTAGGATCGATTTGAAATCTATAAATTCTAGAGGTCTCTGTAACGGAGATCCAGTTTGTCATGCTTTGAAAACGGAATTATGGGGTGAATTCTCAAAGTAAGGTGATGCAATTGCCTGTTCTTTTTACTTTGTTGTTCATGATAGGTTAAACAGCCGATTTATCAGATCAACTAGATAAAAACCCGAAATGAGTTGAGATAGAGCAAGACAACAATGGATAAGACTTTACGGACAACCTAATTGACCTAAGGTAAAGAACCTCTAAAACAATAATTGAGTTCTTGCATTAAAAGCTAATTCAGTACTTTAATTTGTAATTCTTTAAGTATCCTCAGCAAACTATTTTTGTTGGGATAAAGAGCTAAAAATCACTAAAAACTTAATTTTTATGCTCTAAAGGAATTTCAGTAAGGTTTGAATTCAAAAATGCTTAAAATCCTTTTCGCCAATAGCTCTCAACGTTGGAGGTCCAGGTCCAGATCAATTTAAGCGCTAATCCCGCATGCGTTATAGCCTCTGATTATGACAGGCCTACCTGAAAAAGCTATTGATCCTTTTCTTTTAGATTAAAGCATGAAGATAAAATTAGTATTTTCATGTAATGTATTTTTGTTTAATAAATTTTTAACAAAGAGGACAACAGATGACACCTGATCAAGCTTTAGAAACCTTTATAGATCAATTCCTTAAGCTACATCCCAAAAGCTCCCAACCAGATTGGTTCACAACTCACACCAATCTGGCAAGGGATACAGCTAACAAGCCGAATAAATGTTGCTTTTCTATTGTGGCACTTCCCAAAAAAAACTTAAAAGAAGGCGAGTGGTATGAAGAAGTTCATGGGAGAGAAGTAGTGGCAGAATTCTTGCCAGGGACGAATGAGAAAGTTTATGTGATTAGCGAGGCTAAATCGCAAGTTTTAGTTGTCTTTAAAGCAGAGATTGATTTAGATACATCCGAAGTTAACATAATTGTTAACGAAGATCTATCTCAGATCACCCCAGATAAATTAGTTAAACTTAGATGAAATACACTGGTGAAGTTTTTCAGGTAAAATTGTTAGCTTTAAGAGGCTATTTAAAAAGTAATTCTGAACTAGGGAATAGGTCCACCTGTAAATTTTTCCGGGCTTTCTTACTCTGCATTGGTATGAAGAAACCAGAGCAGTTGCCATTGACTGATTTGGTGAAAGTCTTTCACTGTATGTTTCTTTGGTTATGGGAACGCCCTTGACGAACCCTAAGTCAAACTTCTCAATTGGTTGGATCTACATACTCCCTATCTGAATCAAATCTCCGATGTACACCAAGCTCCAATTCCAAGTTTTGGCAACAACTAAAGTCTGGTCCTCAGAATGTTCTCGAACAAGCAGGCAAATGTTACACTAAATCATCAAAAGCTTTAGACCTTTGGGATCCGCTTAAAACAATACACAGAAAAGCTTTGATACTTGAATAGCATCTTTAATTCCGATTTCTGGTCACAAATCTGGAATTAGAATCACTGATCTAATATAGTGATCTGCAAGTTCATACTCTGTGGTGCAATTTATGTCGCGTTTCTCTCAAATTTCCGACATCCCTCCCGTACGTCTTATTGAGTTTGGCAAGGAGAAATCGGAAGAGAGCACGGCCCCTGTGAAGCCAGCGGTGGTGAATCTGCGATCGCAACGCATCGAACAGTTCCTCACCCTGAAGAATTTGGCGGCCAACACCCGTCGTAATTATGAACGACATTTACTACAGTTCAGTCTGTGGGTGAACAAGGACTGGCACCAGATTACCATGAATGATTTGAAACGCTACAAGACTTATCTGGAGTCGGGTTGGCAGTTGAAGCAAGGCTCAGTGGGGGCAGTGTTGACGGCCCTTAAAAGCTTCTTTACCTGGCTCGAAAAAGCAGGATATATCGAGGACAATCCCGGTGCGGCCATCAGTATTCCGGTGACCCCGGAGACGGAGGGGAAAAACCTGGAACTATTCCAGGTGGAAGCATTGTTTGAAGCATTGGAAGGGCGAAAAACGGAGAGACGAGATCGGGCGATTCTGTGTTTGATGGTCTATGCCGGGTTGCGGGCAGAGGAAATCTCTCTGCTTAATGCAGGAGATTATAACGGGGTGGAAATCACCATTCGTCAGGCTAAGCATGGGTCCGTGGGTCGAGTGCCCGTGGATGAACAGACGGATGCAGCGCTGCGGGCTAATCTCCGAGTTCGGATGACGGACTATGAGGGGAAAATAACGGCTGAAGATCCGATGTTTGTCTCCACAAGTCATCGAAATAAGGGGCAGCGGTTGGGGTATGAGGGCATCTATAAGCTGGTCAAGGCTTTGGCCCAGGATGCTGGCTGGCCGGACATCCATCCTCACAAAGGACGGCATACCTATGCCAGTCAGTTGATTGAGAATGGCATGGATGCGTACCTGGCGATGACCTTGATGCGGCAGCGATCTGTGAAGGCGTTTGAGGTCTATTCCCAGAAAGTGCGGTATAAAACGGCCAAAGGGGTTTTCTTTGAAGGGAAAGGGGAAGTGGAACGACAACCGATGTCATTGGAGGAACTGGTGGCGTTTGGCGGTGTGCCTCATAATGATGCGATTCGGTCAGAGGCTTTAGAGCCTGATATTCTGCCCCCGATCCAAGCAGTGGATCTGCCCTCAAATGTTGTCCAAGTAGGACTTACCCTTGAGGTTTCAGGACGGAAGAAGGGCAAAGTTAGACGGGAGATCGAGGAGCGGGTGTTGAGTCCCTATCAGATGGTCAAACTGAAGCCACGGGGGAACGAGTACGAGCTGACGGTTTTGGTTGAGGAAGATGAAGACTTGTCAGCAATCCTCGCTCAGATGAAGTGGGAGATGCAGGTTCTGGGTGAGTTGGATGAATGCTCGGTGAAAGTGAAGCTAAGGCCAGAAAAAGAGTTGAATGGATTAGCTCCAGAGAATGGAGTGGCCGCCGACAAGCCGGAAGGTATAGAGCTGGAGGCTGTCATCAAAGAACCTTCGGACTGGCCTAAGATTACTGCGGCGGGGATGCCATCTGCGGTGTCTAGTGTTTATCAACTGAAAATCACGCTGATGGGCGTCCGGCCCCAAGTCTGGCGTCGCTTTCAAGTTCCTGAAATAATGACGCTGGCCCAACTTCATTTCGTGATTCAAGCCGTGATGGGCTGGGAAGGCTACCATCTGCACCAGTTCTCGGATAGCGAAGATGAGGCCATGACGTTAGCAGAGCTGATTGAGGACGATTTATTCTCATTCGGATACCTATATGACTTCGGGGATATGTGGCAACACGAAATCAAGGTGGAGAAAAGGTTAGCGAGTAAACCTGGAAAAGACTATCCCGTTTGTTTGGCTGGGAAGCGGGCCTGCCCACCGGAAGACTGTGGTGGAGACTGGGGGTATGCTCATCTGCTGAGGGTACTGAAGAACCCCCGACATTCACAGTATGAGGAAAGAATGGAATGGGTTGGGAGTGATTTTGACCCAAAAGCGTTTGATCAGGAGGAGGTGAATCAAGTTCTGAGGGAGCTTGAGGATGAGATAGTGGGGTACGACAATTAAAAAACAGTTGATGGTGGGGAATTTGACCTGGGATTTTCGAAGAAGATAGCGCTACATGTATACATTTATAATTTTAGATAAAGAGACAAGTATACTTCTAGAGGGGGAGAGGCACAATAACAGAGGCTCAACTTCTGTAGTCAGATTGAACCAAAGATACCGTAGGATTTTAGAAAATAAGTCTACATGTATACATTTATATTTATCGACAACTAGATAAGTAGACTTTTATATATCGATTATTTTATGGTGCATTTGAAATGAGGCAACAGGGACTATGACCCCGACTGTATGAGCATTGACGCATCATGTAGAATCAGCAAAATGGACAACTGATTTTTTTGTTGTAGATATGTATACATGTAGAGAAAACGACGATAGTACACTGATATTCACATCTGCACTGCCACAGGTAGACATGTATACATATCTGCCTGTATATTGACTATCGTCATCTGTATGGCCTTCAGTCACAATTGGTAAATGAGAAAAAGAACATTACCAAAGTTGAATTTACTTCGAAGCATAATCTACATGTATCTTTATCGATACTTCTAAGATTAGAAATGTATACATGTCGTCATATCTAAAAGTAGTTCAATATACACCAATCAAAACAAATGTGTATACACCTATAAAATTATTTAAGTATAAATGTATACATTTAGAGGAGCTAACATGAAGACAATATCTTTACTCTCACAAAAAGGTGGGGCAGGTAAGACGCTGTTATCAGTAAATTTGGCATCTTACGCAGCGAGCCAAGGGGAGACGGTTGCAATTATAGATATAGATGGTCAAGCCTCATCATGTGTATGGCATGACGAGAGGGAGGACACTGAGGAGTTGCCTGAAATATCAGTGATTAGCTCTCAGCCAAAGAGGTTACCGAATGTACTCAAAGCAGCTAAGAAAGGAGGGGCTACGTTCGTTGTAATTGATACGAGTCCTAATTCAGAGGGTGCAACTTTAGAGGCTGCAAAGAATTCTGATTTTGGATTAATTCCATGCCGAGCTGCACTAGCTGATATCAAAGCTATTAAGAGCACTGTTGATCTGATCAAAATAGCCAATATTCCTGCTGGGATAGTGATTAATGCTTGCAAGACCAAGGGTTTAGCATATGACGCCCAAACAGCTCTGGGAGTTTATGGCTTACCTATCGCCGATGTGGTAATTGGCGATCGCACCCCCTTTAATCATGCTTTTACCAGTGGACTGGGTATTTGTGAATATGAGCCAAAGTCAAAAGCCGCTAACGAAATAAGATTGCTTTACCAATGGATGTCATCAAAATAAATATCTACATGTATACATGTGGACTATATTTACTGTATACATAGTTAAACCATCCATATCGTGGCTAAAAACATCGGAGCATTAATCATGGCTAATTTGCAGGCAATAGAATAGCAAGCAAACCAAGATAGCATGTCTACACGTCTACGAAGATTCATTTGGGAGTCGCAAGTATTTCTACATGTCTACATATAAGAATACCTAAATGTATACATGTATAAGTGTTTAATTTTAGATACGCCGGGAAAAACTAGAGTATGCCTACTAAAAAGAAATCTCTGACAAGCTCAATGCAAGCTGCAGCAGGTAACGACACTAACTTGCCAGAAGAAACTGCCGAGCAAAAGTCCGAATCACAACCCAAGCTCTCAACAAGTAGGGCACCTGTGAGAGAGGGGACTCGTGCCATTGGAGGGCACTTTGCACCGGAAGTTCTGAAACAGCTCAAGCTGATTGCATTGGAAAATGATACGACAAACCAAAAGCTACTGGGTGAAGCGCTTAATTTACTTTTTGCGAACTATGGAAAACCGCCTATCGCATAGTCCGAATATTCACCCTATACGAGGTCAAGCCGATATACGTGTAAAAACTTGCGACTCATAGTCGGTGCAAGCTCTAATACAGGCTCTTTTCTGACTCAACATTAAAGGTCGTTACCCATTCGTCTCCTGATCTACGAGATATAGCGATGCCATGAATTTCACGAAGATCTTTTTTGTCTAAGCCGCGATCCTTAAATGATTTTTTCATTCTGTCAGGGAGCGAAGATGTTTCAAGCTTAAAAGTCGCTTTGTATCTTGAGTGTATTTCAGGCTCGGTTTTAGTTCCAAGATTTTCAGTGTCTTCAATATCAAATTTAGACACTTTTAAATGTGCTCCGCTGTAAACTAGAGATTCATCGTAGTTCTCAACGATTTCATTCTTTGATGGGCCAATTTGCTGGCTGCACCCAGTAAGGAGCAACAGAGCGATTAATGCTCGAATACAGAAAGGTAATTTCTTCATACCTCACCCACAATCAAACCTGATTAAGTTCCACATTGACATTGAGAAAGACAGCAAGCAATAAAGAAATCCCTAAATCTCAGTAGATTTTAGTAAAAATGTACTTCTCATATTGAGAAGTCAACTGATTCTCTACGGGGTATTTTGGAAGAACCCCCAAAAGTGACGATTCTGCGATGAATTGGGTTGTTGATCCGGCCTTAAAACTTATCGAGGTATAAAATCCCCAGCATGAAAACCCACGCTCGTGCAGTTTTTGCCTCTAATGATGTCTCCTAAATCGATTAATAGACAGTAGTGTCTACTAACTCGGATTTAACGATTTAATAGACAGTGTTTTTGGGGTGATTTTGGCTGTCTCCTAACTCTTGATATATTAGACAGTTGAATAATATGAAGAGACTTTAAGCCTAGTGTTTGCAACGGTTCTGCTGAACTTGATTCCCTTGCTCGAAAACGCTTGATGGATGTTTTCAGGGCAGACCTACTTCAGAATCGTCACTTTTGGGGGTTGTTCCACAAAACCCCTTCTACGGTCGTGCATCAAAAAAGAGTGGGTTTGTTAAACCTATAGGGAGTTGAGTTTTCCTATCCGCTGATGCAATGTCCTCTATGTGATCATCCAACAACCCACAAACACGGTAAAACCAGTAAAGGCAGCCAACGTTACCGTTGCCCCCACTGTCACCAAACCTTCAGTGAGACCTTTGATACCCTTTATTATCGCCGTCAGATCCCTAGTGGTCATAAGTCGGTGTAAAGATCAGCCTATCTCAAGCAGCTTCTTCAAACGATTCAAGCTTCCAGTCGGGAAGAGTTCTGGTCTTTCTCCATACTTCAAGCTCTCCATTTCGACTCAGAGCTTCCAAAGAAGCTAAGGCAGCCACCCCTAGAGCGGTCCACTTCATACCTTTGTGTTTGCATCGGGCAGCGACACTCCAATCATTAAACTTCTCGACTCGGTTACTGGCAATCCATAACCCGGCTCTGGAGCGCTTACTGTAGTTGGGTAAGTAAGGTCGTCGATTGTCCAAATAGTCGATCAAGGTATCCAATGCGTCCTCATTGCGCATTTGCCCCCGTAGAGCAGACAAACTATCGACAGCTTCTTGGATTTTTCCAGTCCGCAACTGGGTTAGTAACTTCCCTTGAATCGACAAGCGATGGGCTTTATCGTGACACGCAGAACCGAGTTCTTGTTTGCACCGCTTGGCCAGGTGATACCAGCACAGAATCATAGCCTTATTGTCGATTGGTAATGCTTCAAACCAGTTACGGATCCACTTGGCCCCATCCCCCAGCACCATCAACTGGAGGTCACCGCGATGTACTCCCAAAAGCGCTAATAAACCCCCGACCTGAAACCATAATTTGGCTGAAGTTTCCGCACTAAAGTACCAGCTTTTGAGCGACGTCATGACCACTGCAGTATAGTGCCAGATTTCCTTGCGCCCTGTTGTAGCCTGGGCTTTAACTTTGACTTCATCTGGCTGCACCATCACCCATCCGGCATCCACTTGGCGAGGTTGGTCACGCTTGATTGCCTCCACTACGGTCGGTGATCCAGCAAAGCCTACCGGGAAATCTAACTCTTCCAACTCCTCCAACTTCTCATCTGGAGCGACCTCTATAATCTCCTCCAGGTCAGGCACAATGGATAAATGAGGAGCCTTCACTTGAAAAATTGAAGCGGCGGCTGGATCTTTTTCCCAGATCTCTATTGCCCGCGCTTCCGTTTCTTTTTGAAGGGCAGCACCTTCTTGGTGGACGATTTTGAGGATGCTACTACGAGCGATTAAATCTGTCTCCCCTGCCCGCTCCTCAATGCTTTCAAGGGTTTGAGAAGTGGTTTGATTAAGAAGTCCATCACAGACTGCATCTCGTAATCCTTGGGTAAGAAAGACTTGTTGAGGTGTTTGCCATGCATCAGCAGAGGGGAGCAATGATTTGCCATTTACTGATTGTCGTAACCGGATGCGGGGTACTGCAACGGTGCCAAAAATGGTCTTGAAGGTATAGACTTTGGACCCATTCCGGTACAGTCTACCTTCTTGTTTCCGGAATCGTTGCTCAAGCACCAGTTCGAGATCGGCACGTTGGATGGATTCTCTAAACAACTCTCGCTTAATTTGCTGGCCAGCAGTCTCAATGTGAGCTTCCAGATGCTGGGGGAGATCAGCATCCTGATTGGGCATTTCGTAACGGACCTCTATGGTGGCTTTCACCGTGAGTACGCCATTATGAATCTCAACTGCTTGAGTGTCGAACTGAGTCTCGACGTTTTCACTTCCCATTACCTGTATCCTGCTGCCAGTGTAGGGTAACGCTAACACGAAGTCCCTGATTTATCGTTCGCTTGAGAGAGACCGATCTTTACACCGACTTATGACCACTAGGGAATGGTCACTTTAGCCGTTTTTCAATGGATAAACTTCTCGACTTCCTGAAACGATTGGAGCATAAGGTTACGATTGAGATCAGCCCTCATCAAACAGGTGAGCCTTATCATCAGGTTGCTTTTAGCAGCTGAAATCGCTGTGTGTTAGTTTTGCTGTTCATGATTCATTGATCCAAAGCTACGGTCATTCCCTCGTTGTCAGGCTGCTCAGATCTACGGCACATCGAGTTGTGCCACATTTGCAAGATCTTTTTTGCGTTGTTGCGCTCGCCTTTCGTAACTGGCCTGATTTTTAGTACAGATCAAGCTGTAAGGACGACCGCTACGCTCAGTCGTGCAGTTCAGATCACATCCGCTCTTACGAATTGAGCTTTTGACATGGTTGCGTGCATATTCAGCGGCCTTGAAGGTCCAGCTCTCGCGATCAGGATCAGACAAAAAGAGACTGAGTTCACTGCAATGAGCACACTCACAAGTGGGGAGCTTATCCCGCGTCCAATCCTGGGGAGGTGCTAGTGGTTCAGCAATACGCGAGCGTAGATGGATTAGACATGCTTCCCTCAGGCGTCCAACCGCCTCGATCTTCCTACTTTTTTTCTTCTTGTTTAGAACTAGAACAGCAGGGATAAGCACAGTATCCAAACCGTAGGTTTTGGAGCATGCCAAGATGTGCTCGACTGCTTGGTCAGCTAACACTGTATCAATTTTGCCTAGAGCATTTAGGAGATCGACAATGAAGTCAGACTCCACCTGCGAGAAGCGTTGCCAGGTTGGGAGTTGAGGCATTGGAGCTGGGTCACTTGGTAGAGCCGTAATGAGTGCGGTGGCAGCGGGAACGAGATTGATTGTGCGCTTAGTGTCTAATGCCATCTTGATGCTAAGCGCTAGGAGTTCGCCGCAGGCACTGAGGGAGTCCGTGCAATTTTGAGCAATAATCTGCTCAGTGAATTTGGCGATTTCTAAGGACGATAGGAGTTTCATCGCCTGAATTAGAGCCTTGTTGTCCTCCTTTCCGTAAATACCTGTAGCGGAGAGATCAGCTAGAAAGGTATGAATAGCATCTATATCCTGCAATTGAGTCAGGAGGTTTAGCATTTGGCTTGTATAGCCTAGCCGAGTGGTGTGCGCACCACTTTGTGGCCATGTCTGTAGGATGTGTTGGGTGAGTTCATGGGCTTGTTTCCAGAGGGGTGAGTCAGATTCTTCGCCGCTTTCGAGCCAAGCCTGGGTTAGGTCACCCAAGTAAGGCAGTGTAGCGGACAGTCCAGCTTGATTGAATATGGCTAGCCGTCTTGCTCTTGGCCATAGAATTAGTGCAGCCCGCTGGTAAGTTCGTTCGAACGATGCCCCTGCATTACCTGTCGCCTCCTCGAAGTCCAGTTCGTCGGGGTCTATTCCATCAAAAATATCAGGTGGACAGAGTTCTGACTCCTTGAAAGGGCTGGTTTTCAGTGTTGTGGCTTTGCCGTCAGGTCGTCGCCACTCTGTGAGGGTTGTGCTCCGATCATAGATTTCACCAATCTCAAAGTTGCTAGGATCATCATCATCGTCATACCAGTAGTTGCGGCGGCGACGCGAACCGTAATAGCCAGTATGTTCGGCACTACCACTTTCATTGATGGAAACCAGCGCTAGGTGGATGTCGCACTCAGCCTGCTTTGCCGCAGGCACAAGTACAGATGATATGGCTTCATCAGTCCCCTTTAGAGCATCGAATGCGAGTTCTGCGGGAGTATAGGCATGTTCCAAAGGGTAAATCAGCTTTTCAGGTGAGTCATTGTTTGGTAATTCCTTGTCTGAGATCCATTGGTTTAAGCGTTTCACCACACTCGTTTGTTGGGTTTCATAATTGGGGGGTTTAGGGAGTTTTCCCTTGCCTCGTCGCAGCAAATTATAAACAAGGGTCAAGCGACATCCCGAGGTAATGGGGAGTACTTCATGAATGCAATCGGCATAGAAAGCCGCATAGGATATCTCCGAGAAATCTGAACAGCTTAGGTCGAGCTGTGCTTCATTATCCTGGTGGCGTATTAACAGTTCTCCGCCCGTATAAAGGGAGGGAAGCACGATCACGAGGGTGGCGAACATTCTGGGTGCCTTCTCAGTATCGCGATGGTTCACGAAGAAACAGCCTTCGTCGTAGACCAAGAGTTTGTAAAGTTCAGCCTCCACTTTATTGGTAACTCCCAATCCCTCAGTGACATGAGCCACGATAGATTTCAGGGTTTTTGGCCAATGTCGACCTTCTATCTGAACTTGATCGGCACTGATCTGCCAAGTTCGCCGCACCTCAGTATCAACTAGGGTTTCTTCGCCACGTCCGTAGGGTGCTTGCTCAGCAACAGCGACCAGTTGTTCGGCCTGAGCGGGTAGCAGCGGCAGAGCTATCGGTCCGACTCCTTCGACCTCCATGTGTGGTGTAAAAATTTCAGTTATGCCAGAGGTATAAAAATTACCAGGCTGCTGAACTGTTTTCAGGATCTTGGGTAGTTCAGTCGTGATGGAGGACATAATTTGGCTTGCTATAAAAGTGGGCAAACCTGTTTGTGAGAAGGTTTGCCTTGCAAGAATTCTATCTTGTTTACCTGGAAGGAATAATCTTTAAATTGATGGGCATGGATGTCGTAAATTAGCTCAATGGCTTGACACCCCGAAAATTAGTGAAATTATTAATAGGATTGACTTATAGAAAATGAGGCCAATATCTACAGAGATCGCTGGCTGTCAAAATTTCGCTTATATCCTTAGCTTGTTGGTTGGAAGATGAAAATGCCTTTTGAAGATAGCTATCCCAATATTGGCCGCTGGGTTAATGAGCATGAGGGATATATAGAAATTGGATATGACCGAGAGAGTCCCCTCAACCCGATTAAGGTCAAACTTTGCTGCTTTTTGTTGGATTTTTTGCTTGCTCCATAGCGATGTCTTTGAATGCTTGGTAGGACTGAATATTGGATGTTCCTTCAATTGCTTTGACTGCTAAGTCTTGAATCTGCTTGAGAGCTGCATCTAGCTGTTTGGAAAGAATTTGGCGCTGTTCTTCCTGCTTTTCAATAGTTTGTTCAAGAGATTTAATTCTCAGTTCATATACTTGTTTGTTGCCTTCTAATTCCTTGTTTCTTAAATCTGCCTTGATGTTGGCTTCATAGTTGACCTTATCTTGACCTGCTTTTATGGCTTGTTTAATTGCTGCTTCTTTATCTTTCGGTATAGATTTGACCTGAGCTTGAAGTTCCTCAAAATCCTGTTCTTGCTGGGAAAGTTCTCTTTCTCGCTCTGCCCATTGTTTCTGTTGTGTTTGTTTGATCTCTTCTAGTTGTTGATATAAAATATTCTGGTTTTGTTCATATTCAGCTTCTTCTAAATTGCGTTGAAGGTTTAGATTGTAGTCGTACTCTTGTGCCTCTCGCTTTTGAGTCTTGCGTTGATCTTCATCTCGTTCTTTTGTAGAGTGTTGGTGGTCTTCTTTCTCCTTTTCCCAAGCTTGCTGTAAATCTTGGATTTCTAGTGACAGTGTGATTTGCCTGTTACTACGTTCTGCTTCGAATGTTTTAGAATTATTTGTATAGGTTTGAACTAAGTTGTCTAGCGTATTCTCTTGAATATCCTCAAGATCATGAAGATCTTTCAGTTGCTGTAATTCATCAGAAATAGAACTCTGTAAGCTTTGAAGATGAGCAGCTTTAGATGTGAGTTTTTCTGATAATTCATTGATGGCAGTTCCAAATCCTAATTGCAGTTTGTGCAAGGTATCAATTGCACCTGCCATTTTGTTTGTGATTATGGGTTCCTTGACCTCAGATTTTGATGATACAGCTTGAATCGATTGAGGTTTTTGCTTTAATTGTTGTAATTGTTTTTCAAGTGCTTTGTATTCAGTTAGTAAATCATCATAGGCTGATAGAATCTGAGATTTAGTGTTACGATCGCTGGGTTTATCTACCATTGTTACTATCCAAATATAGATATTGTATGAGTGCAGTATTGAAATTGAATTTAGCTACTACCAAAAGCTTTAATCGTTAGTGCCTGTGATTGTTTGAGGGTATCTTGCAGTTGAGTATGGAGAATTTCTATTTGTGCTAATTGTTGTTGGATCTGTGTTTCTAAAGATTGAATTTGAAATTCGTAACCTTGTTGTGTTGCATCCCACTCTTTTTCTATAAGTTCTGCTTTGACTTCAGCAGATCGGGTTGCAGCTAATTCAGATTCTGTCCTTGCTTGAGTGACGGCTGCCTCTAGTTCAGTTGAAAATTGCTGGACTTGCTGTTGATACTCATCAACTAGAGATAGGTTTTCTTCTAAAATTGCTTCTCGTTCGGACCATTCCTGTTCTTTTGCCTGGTTTGATTCTTGTAGTTCCTGTTCTTGATTGCGTTTTTGTTCTTCGTACTCATTGGCTGCGATGGTACGGGTTCGTTCTAAGTTGTATTGGTAATCAGCCTCTTGGCGTTGCCGTTCTTTTATAAGTAATTCGTTTTGCTCTTGCTGGGCTGTCTCATATGTTGTGTGTTCCTTTTGCCAGAGTAGACGCTGTTCAGTCATCTCTTGTCTTAATGACTCTCGCTGTTCAGTTGTCTCTTGTTCCAGGGTTCTTAAAGAGTCCTGATGCTCTTGGGTGATTAGATGTAGCGCATCTGCCACAATACGAATTTGGTGTAGTTCTTTAAGATGTTGAGTTTCAATCTCAATGGCCTGCTCTAACTCATCTAGCTTTGTTAATTCTGCTCTTAAGCGTTCTGAGAGATTAGTGACAATACCACCAAATTCAATCTGAAGGTTTGCCAGACCTTTGACAATATCGTCGCTAGTATAGGTTGATGCGGTATTAACAATAAGCTGGTTTTCGCTTTTTGCTACTTCCTCTGCTTTGGTGGCGATTTTCAGGTCAATATTTTCTCTTTCAGCCAGAATTTGCTGAAAGTCGTTAATAATTTGCTGCTTACGTTTTTCTGAGGATGCCATGATAATTCTTCCTGAACGGTATTTGACTTACCAAAGATCCCACCCTTGAATGTGGTGGGCTTTCAAGGGCGGGATAGAAAACGAGTTTGTGCTTTTAAGTGCCGTCAGTTTTTCCCTTGAGACTCAATATACATTTTGATAGTCTCAATGCTGACTTGACCCGCTGTTGAAGCAAAATATGCCCAAGTCCACATGGGATGATTTTCCCAGCTCTGGAAAGTCTTGACCCAGATATCTTGCACTCATTCCTTTTAATCTTGTGCATAATCTTTGTTCAGTTTTCAAGTAAAGGGATGTGTCCTAAACCCCTTCTTGAGCGATCACTCGCTGCCAAAATTTCACTGATACCCTTAGCTTGTTGGTTGGAAGATGAAAATGCCTTTTGAAGATAGCTATCCCAATATTGACCGCTGGGTTAATGAGCATGAGGGATATATAGAAATTGGATATGACCAAGACAGCCCTCTTACCTCATTTGTCCGGGCCATAGATATGGGTGGAATGGTATGGGAGGGGCAGAATAGCTATTCAGGGTTAGATGAGGCGTTGCAAGACTTAGATGATGGGCTGGCGAAAGCCCTAGCTGAAATCTATGGTGATTAACTATTGTCTCATTAGTTAATCATCTCTATGGTGTGTGGGATTTAGATAGGGAGGGGGTTTGGGGCTTTGTCTGGGTGGGAAGGGAAAAAGAGGTGATTAAGTTATAGGGTTAGGGGGAAATAACTTAATTGCTTTTTAGGTGGGTTATGCCGTTGCCGAAGGGGTCGAATCCAAACCATCCGAAGTTGGGTTCTTCGATTAAGGTGGAGCCGATAAGGACGAAGAAGGCGATCTCGGGGATTAAGCAGCTGTTGTCGGGGAGTCCTCGGGATCTGTGCCTGTTTACGTTGGGGATTAATACGGCCTATCGGGCGAATGAGCTGCTGTCTTTGAAGGCGGGCCAGGTGCGTTATCTGGGGGTGGGGGATGTGATTGATCTGAAGCAGTCGAAGACGGACCGGTATCGGTTGGTGACGCTCAATTCTAAGGCAGTGTCGGTGATTCAGTCGTTGTTGAGGTCTCGGGTTTTTGAGGATGAGGATTATCTGTTCTGGAGTCTGCATGGTCCGGTGTTGCAGGTGCCGACGGTGACGAATATGGTGAAGCGCTGGTGTCGGTTTGTGGGGCTAAAGGGTCACTATGGCAGTCATACGCTAAGAAAGACGTGGGGGTATTGGCAGTATAAAAGGCATACGCCGATTCCGTTGCTGATGGAAGCGTTTGGGCATAAGTCCCAGCAGCAGACGATGGCTTATCTGGGGATTCAGCCGAAGGATGTGGCACGAATCTTTGAGATGGAGTTGTAGAGCAACAAGAATACTAATAGAAATCGATAAGAATCAAAGGCCATAATTGAATTCAGTTTTGTTCTAAGATCAGCAAATACAATTCAAAAGCACTGAAGACTTGTTAGACATGAATGTATTCGTAAAGAATGGTAGTATGCAGTGCTTGATTTGCAGAGTTTTTCTCAATAATTTTAAACAGGCTTTCGTTATTGTGATGTGGAATTAAAAGCTCAGTGATTGAATAAAATACTTATACTTTTAAATGATTTCCAATGAATTAAGACTTTCGATCAAAAGATTAGCCTCCTATAAGGTAAAAAATAAGGAAATAAGTGAAATTACTGGTGTTAGTGTAAGAACAATTTCTCGAATTAAGAAAGAAGAAGTTGACTATATAGTAGATGAAGAAGTATGTAAAAATAAAAATTTGGGAAGGCCAAGTCAAGTTGCAAAATATGAAAAATATATTTTGCAATGGATAAAATATTCTCAACAAGTTGAAGGTAGATATTTAAAGGGTAAAGAAATCCTGGAAAAACTTAGGCTAAAAGGATATTTAGGAGGGAAAACAGCAGCATATGATCTTATAAAGAAAGTTAGATTATTAATTCCTCCATCTTCTGTAAAAGAAGAGGAACGAAATGAGGAAGAATGGATGCATATGCTAATTCAAGGAAAAATAGAAAATTTAGAGATTAAAAAGAATCTTTTAGATGTATTCAATTCTAAAGAGATTGAATTATTAATTGACAATCTTTTAAATAGACCATTACGTCATCGAAATAGAGCAGTAACAATTATTGCATTTATGAGTGATATAAATAGGAAAGTAATATCAGAATATTTGTTTTTAGGATTAGATACCATAAATAAATATATAAAAATATATAAAACTGATGGAATTGAAAAGCTATTTGATTTTTCATATTCAAATATAAAAAAATCCGATAACAAAAAATATATAGATAAAGTGTTTGAAATAATTCATTCCCCTCCAGCGATTCATGGAATAAATAGGACAAGCTGGAGACAAAGTGATGTATATCAAATCATGAAAAAGAAGGGATTTAAAGTATCTAAAGATAACATCAGAAAAATCATTAAAAATGCTGGATACTCTTACAGAAATGCTAAAAAAGTTCTTACTAGTTCAGATCCAGCATATAAAGAGAAGCTCAAGGCTATTCAAGATATATTGTCAAATTTAAGATCTAATGAAAAATTCTTTTCCATTGATGAATTTGGCCCCTTTTCAGTAAAAATATACGGAGGTAAGGTATTGACACCTCCAGGTCAATTAAGAACTGTTCCACAATGGCAAAAGAGTAAAGGAAGTTTGATTGCTACTGCTGCACTTGAGTTATCGACTAATCAAGTTTCTCATTTTTATTCTGAAAAGAAGAATACTAAAGAAATGATAAGACTTATAGGATTGTTATTGGAAGAATATAAAAATGAAAATTGTATATATATTTCATGGGATGCTGCATCATGGCATGCATCTCAAGAGTTATATAAGTATGTAGAAGAAGTCAATAAAAAAGACTACAGAAATACTAATAAAACACCAATAGTAAAACTTGCACCACTTCCATCTGGCGCACAGTTTTTAAATGTTATTGAATCTGTATTTAGTGGGATGTCTAAGGCGATTTTGCACAATAGCAACTATGAATCTATTGAGCATTGTAAGAAAGCTATTGATCGATACTTCGATGAAAGGAATCAGCATTTTAAGGAAAACCCTAAACGTGCAGGCAAGAAGATATGGGGAAATGAGATCGTAAAACCAGTATTTAGTGAGAGTAATAACTGTAAAGATCCTCGATGGAGATAGTAAAAAGTTTGTATGAATAGTTTAAAAAGAATGAAGTACAATAATGCATACAATGCTTACAAATTAATCTGTTATTGTATTATGAAATGAGCTATTCAAAAAGCTGATTCACAGTTTTAAGATGAGTACTTTTGTCGCTTTAGATTTTGAAACGGCGGATCGTGGCCGAGATAGTGCATGTGCGCTTGGATTAGTGCGAGTTGAGGACAATAAAATTATTAAGAGATACTATTCTCTTATTCGCCCACCAAGGGAGTTTTTCGAATTTACCTATATTCATGGTATTCGTTGGAGTGATGTTGCTTTAGAGAAAAACTTTGGTCAGATATGGCCTTCTATTGAATGTATATTTAGTAATATAGATTTCATTGCTGCTCACAACGCTTCTTTTGACAAAGGAGTTTTATATGCATGTTGTGATTCTCATCAGATTTCTAAGCCGAAAAATAAATTTATTTGCACAGTAAAACTATCTCGTAAACTCTGGGATATTTATCCAACAAAGCTACCTAATGTTTGTGAGTATCTAAATATTAAATTGGATCATCACTATGCGCTATCTGATGCTGAAGCTTGCGCTCAAATTGTCATTGCTTCTGAGCAGATTTAGTGATGGGTTATTGAGTGTGTAAACTATTTTGATGCTTTTTAAATTCTAATTAGCCTGATTTTAGTTTAAGCCTAAGTATATATTATTGTGTAGACTAAGACTTGATTATTGACTAATTATTGATTGTTTTTGTAAGAAATCAATCAGGGAATTAAATATTTATAACTGAAATTTTTTAAAAGATTTTTGTACCTATGCTTCTATGTTTGAGGTTATAAGTTTTTGAGGTGCTAGTTGGTAGCCAAGAGCATGCAAGATAGCATTAACGCTTTCGAATTTGGGGTTACCTTGTTCTGAGAGAGCTTTTTGCAGCCCCTTTCTTGTCATTCCGGCTGCAATAGCAGTTGCTGTGATACCTTGTGCGCGGGCTATAGTGCGTAGAGAAGCGAGAAGCGCGCCAATATTATCATCTTTGGCATATTCCTCGAAAATGATAGATATGTACTCTTCGATTTCCTCAGGATGTTGCCGAAAGTAGTCTTCCTCGATCTGATCAAGCGTTCTGAGTTGACGCATTGCTTAAATAGTCTCTCCAATAAGTCTTTGCTGTTTCAATATCTTGGTTTTGGGTGCTCTTATCTCCACCGCAAAGGATGATCACAATTGTGCTTCCGTCCTCACCGAAATAAACTCTGTATCCTGGACCGAAAAAGAGCCGTAACTCATAGACACCATCTCCTAAGGGTTTGCAGTCACCAAAGTTTCCCTGCTCAAGGCGGCGAAGACGGGCAAAAATGCGCTTTTGTCCCACTGTATCTCGTAACTTTGTGAGCCATAGAGTAAACGGCTCATTACCATCAGCATTTGCATAGATAAGAACTTGTTTAGATTGGTCTGTTGGTGCCAAGACAGGATTCTCTAACTCAGGTGTATCATATGCGTACTATAGTACGCAATTAAGCTTTGGAAAATCCTAGTGATGGTGATGTTAAGCGAGAAGAGGTCATTAAGAAATTGGTATTATATATAGCTAAAATCTAGAACCTTTGTATAGAAAGGGTTTTACGGTGAATACATGTGTTCACCGTGGCCTGCTATCAGCTCAATAGTGAGAAAAAGTGCCTATCATTTACTGTTCCGTTCTGCTCCACTTCGTTTCGCAGGGAACAGTAAATGATAGGCGTTAAATTTAGAATTCTACCTTCGACCAATCTGATAGAGGAGGCTCTTGCTTCTTATCGTTAGCAATCTTTTGAGAGTTTTTAGAACACTCTGCTGACTCAAGCTGCATCAACTTCTTGAACAAATGCTGATTCTGCTTTTTGAGTTGGACTATTTCTGCATCAAGGGCTTCCATAGCAATCAGTTGGGCTTGCATCTCCCTGATTTTGTTGTGTAATTGCTGGTTCTTGTGGCTCCAAACCTGATTATCCTGGAGTGATTGATTCAGCTTGAGCTTTAACTCTTCAGTCTCCTGAGTGAGCTGCTGATTTTCTGCTGCTAGTGCCTCTGGAGCAGCTTGATACGCAAGACCATAGGCAACCTCAATCCGTTTTAGGAGCACTGTATTCTCCTGGTTGGTCTGTTGGACTTGCTGGCGTAGGGTGCGGATCATGGCATCTTTAGATGAGTCAGAAGCTTTAATTGGTGGGGAATCTGAAGAGGTTTGCTGTTCTCTTAAATGCAGGATACGTTCCTTGAGATCTGGTTGTTTGTATAGCCAGGAGCGGCTTACCCCTGCAGCCTTAGCAACAGACTCAAAATTGATCGGTAACTGCTGTCGTGACAGTTGCTTAATCGCTCGCTCAACCTTGGCAAAAGCATCAAGTCGTTTTTGCTGATTTGTTTGCTGTAACCCTTTGGTATTGCGGTTCATGCATCCCCCTCCAAAGCTTGAATGATGGTGCGTAAATTCTCAGCGATCTGTTGATTCATTTCGGCCTGGCGGGTCCATCCATTGGTATGGGCCTTGGCAATAAACTGTTCAGCCTGTTCGAGATGGGTGCGATGTTGTTCGAGGAAAGCCGCAGTGGTGCGGAAATGGGCACAAGTCAGGCAAGCATTGGCATGGGGGCAAGCTTGCGCAGGTGCAGGCAAAGCACAGGAGCCATTGGGGAGAGCTTGGGCCAAAATGTTGTGTTTGAGCCACTGCAAATCGACACCATCGAGCTGAGGACAATTGGGTTCAACGATCCTTCCTATGACATCAACCGTATTGCGATAGAACTTCGCAAATTCCTGTTTGAGCGTCTGATCATGGAGATGGGCATACACCCCAGTCATATCAGGAGACTTATGGCCCAAGTATTTTTGGACAATATGTTGGGGGACACCCTGATTAATTTGAGCCGTACCCACGGTATGCCGGAATTGATGGGTCTGAAAATGCCAGCGTTTACCGGCAGCATTGCAGATATTTTTTTCACGAGCGAGAGTATTGAGGGCTTTAGCCAAAATCATTCCTAAAGGGGGCTTGGCAACGGGTCGGAAAAAGCCATCAATCAGGCGACATTTTTTAGAACGAGGGGCTGCTTGATTGGAACAAAACAGATAGTGATATTGGGTCCCCAGGTGTTCTCTGATAAAGCCTTGTTGAGTCAGAATGACGGTTGCTAGAGCATTAGAAATGGGTTTGTGCTGTTCTTCATGCATTTTGAAGTTGTTGTATTGCAACCACCAATCCCCCTGACTGTCTTGCTCCAAGCAATCGAAGGGGAGCAGACACAGTTCAGAAATGCGTAGGCCTGTTTCCAACAGCATTTGAATCATGCTTCGGTAGTTGAGGGGCAGAAACTTCAGATTCTGCTTGAGTTGAGTCAGAACTTCTGGGGGAATGTAGCGAGGCAGAGTTTTTTTTGCTGAGGAAAGTCTTGTTGATAGATCAACGCTGGGGTGGCCAGGGATAACCACTGATTCTGAGCACTCAGTTGCAGAAAAGATTTGAGGCCACCAATAGCCATAGCCCTACTGCCATTGGCCAACTTTCGACGACTCAAGAACCCGAGATATTCAACAACCAAGGCGCGATCAATATCTTCAGGCTGTAGTTGTGGATGGTATTGATTGAGAAAGCGAGCGAAGCTCTTGAGGGAAGTGAGACGAGCCAAAGCAGACCCTGGCCTTAGTGTGGCTAAGCTGTAACGGATATATTGCTTAGCCGCCCGTCGTAGCCACAAGGGTTCAATCGTACTGAAGTTAAAAGAGCGCCCTCCAGTGGTTTGAAGCGGAGGAATCCCCAGATTTTCGAATGCCCAAATATCCTTGTCATATTCAGCATCAAAGTTAGTTTGTGTAGTGATTTTATCTGGAATCATTTTGCTTGCTCCTGTTGCTCTAAGTACTGCTGATAGGCTTTTTTAAGGTCAGCATCATCCAAGTGAATGTAGGTGTTAGCTGTGGTTTGTATACTGGTATGGCCTAATCGTTTCTGAACGAGGGACAGATCCCAGCCATTGCGAATAAGTTCAGTGGCGTGAGTGTGACGAAATAGATGGGCATAGACATGGATACCTGTCTTCTTTCTCAGTCGCCGCATTAGATCCACAGCCGTTGAGTAGGTCATGGGTTGACCGATGCGCCCCTTCCAAATGTTGATAAACACATAGTCCGAATCGACCTCAGGGTACTCTGTGCTCAAATACTGGGCATAGAGTTGCATCAACTGCTTAGAGACATGGATGGTGTAAGACTGGAGAGTCTTAGCCCGAACCCCATTGGTGTTATCGCGACGAGGGACAATCACAATTTCGTTATCCCAAGAACGGATATCCGTGTGGCGTAGCCCTAAAGCTTGGCCGATCCGCATCCCTGTTTCATAGAGCAGAGCAATGAGGAACTGATCTCGCCCACATTGGCAGCTAGCAACCAGCTGCTTGATCTGATCTGGTGTCAATATTCTCGGCAAGTAGTTGGGGTCCTTGAGCTTGAGCAATCTTCGCTTCACTAGCTTGTCTTGCTTGAGATGATGCAAGAAGGGTTTGTACTGCTGATCTGGTTGAAATTGGAGTCGATGGAGTTTGAGATTATCTATTCTGGCGACTCGTTCTTGGTACTCGTAGAACCCACAGACCGCTGATAGGATTGTGTTGATAGTTCGCTCGGAACGTCTAGCCGACTGCTGTTGTAAGGGAATGACCTTGATGTGAGGCCATCGGAGCCACCGAATAAAATCAGCCAGATGCTCTAAGGTCAGACGTTGCCAATCTAACTGCACTTGCTGCAGGAACTCCCAAAACAACTTGAGATGAGTGGCGTAGTTGTGAATGGTATTAGGGGAGTATTCCAGATTCTGCAGATAGTGCAGATAGGACTGAATGGGCCGAATAGGTAAATGATCTTGATCCAGGACGATCCAAGTGAGGGAATCGCCCGGTAATCGAATGCGTTGAACCTTCATAGAGAGAGTCCGCTAACTACTCTCTGTACGGTAAAGACAGATGCTTATAGATGTGTCTTTACCGTATGAAAACGGCCTATTTTGCCAACGGCGTAGACAGTGAAGACAGTCAAAATCCGACTACATATAATTGGTAAAAGTTAATCATTGAGCGAGTACCATCTAGGTCATTTGTATAGACGTAAGTGGGGTGTGAGTAGTATTCGAACAGGAATGTACGCTAAGCACCTAAATTTTCTGTACCAATTAAACCTCTCCGGCAGAAGGGGGCTGAAACCCTTGATATTCCGTTCCCTTTTTCTGTACCAATTAACCTAAAGTCTAAATGGTACAGTTTCTAGAGTAAAAAATACGGCCTCTGAAATCTACTCTATATAAAGCTTTCAGCCTTAGCGTACGTTCCTGTTCCATTGCTACTCAAGGGCCGTTCACCACTATCAAAAAGTTGAGTCCAATAATTCTCCCAGTTCGTTTGATAGGTGCTGGTCATAGTTTTCCCTAGGAAGAATATCTACATCACTAGTTGGGTGATTCAGCTTGCTTAAGTCGTTGATTATTGCTATTTGAATCTCTGTCTGATGGACCCACTTTGCTACCTAAAGGTATATTGGCCTTCATGGGATATTAAGCTTTACTCTGACCAGGTTATCGGGTCTTGTAACTACCTTTAATTTACCACGGTAGATAAATGTAGCAGAGTTACTTTATCACCTCGAACTGAAGTCACAGAGCTATGCAAGCTTCCGTATTCTTTCCTGTGTTAAAATTTCAAACTGATTGTGAACAGCAATCATGTCAGGGCAACCTATGTCACCACAGATTGCCCTTTTCCATAATCTGAAACTATCAAAATACCCCATTCCCTGTTTGATGCAATTGAGTCTGAGCAAACTTAAGTGAAAAGGCTCCAAACTCTTTCACCAGCTTTGTCACTATTCAACTTGACCGGGGTATCCTCGCTTATAGAAGTGATGAGTACAGATAACTTCTTTGGCTTCATCAACACATCAGCAAAATAGATCTCGACAGCTTATCGTTACCGAAGCTGTCTTTTTTTATCTGAAGCTACCGTGACGTACTCCAGGCAACCCTAGATTTCGCCAACTAGCAATCAGTGACATCATCCGGTAGGTCTGCCCAGAAAAACTCGAAGGCTTTTGTACATTGGTATTGCAAAACAGAAGCTCGACCCGGACGTAAGCTAGGACATGCGACAATATTGTTATCCTCTGATGATCCGACCGTAGCCATAGATATTGCCCACAAACTTGAGGCCCGGTGATATGAGAGCTAAGTTTCAAAGAACTCTATGAGCAGTCAGGCTGCCCGACTCTATATTTTGTTATCGATTGCTGCAGCCCTGATCACAATGGGTTTGAAGTTTGGAGCCTATCAGCTCACTTACTCCGTCGGGTTGTTTTCGGATGTGGCTGAGTCTAGCGTAAACCTAATTGCAGCGTTGGCTGCATTTGGGGCTTTAACTGTCGCAGCACAACCTCCAGATAAAGAACATACCTTTGGCCATTCAAAGGCCGAATATTTTTCCAGTGGTCTAGAAGGACTCCTGATTTTAGTGGCAGCTATCAGCATTGCGATTACTGCTATTCCTCGATTAATGGATCCTCAGCCTATTGTGGAGTTAGAGCTGGGACTAGGCTTATCAATCATTGCGTCACTGGTCAATGCTGGAGTGGCTTGGATTTTGCTGCGAGCAGGAAAACGGCTGCGCTCTATTACCCTCCGTGCTGATGCCCAGCACCTGTTAACAGATGTATGGACTTCTGTGGGCGTTGTTGCAGGTTTGATAATTGTTAAACTCACGGGTTGGTTGATTCTCGATCCCATCATGGCTTTGCTGGTTGCAGTTCATATTGTTTGGGTAGCCATTAAGCTCATTCGGGAAACCATCGCAGGACTTATGGATAGTGCTCTGCCAGAGTCTGATCAAGCCGTTATTCGAGCCACCTTAACGGCCTACCAAGCCCAGGGAATTGTGTTTCATGCCCTCCGCACCCGAGTAGCTGGGGCTCGCAATTTTGTCTCCTTTCATGTTCTGGTGCCGGGAAATTGGACAGTCCAAAAGGGTCATGATTTATGCGATACCTTGGAGCAATCGATTATGACTGCTTTACCCGGTACTCATGTGATGACGCACTTAGAGCCGATAGAAGATCCGGTGTCATGGGAAGATGCTGAACTAGATCGGTCTCACCATCCCTAAGTCAAATTCAAGATTGGTGGGTCCACTCTTCAGACCCTCGACCTGGCACCCTAAGTCTATACTTCAATCTAGGCAACATAAATCTTTGTGGCAATACCTCCAGTTAAAAAGAAATAACCCTGGCTAGGAGTAGCCAGGGTGTGAAAGAGTAGTGGAGATGGGGCGATAAACTCATTCTGTTAGAGCAATACATCTAAATAAAGCATTGATGCTTCAACACTAGATATTGCTTATCGTTCTTCGGTTAAAAGGCTACATCTCAAAACAAGATTAAATTGTAAACTTGACTACATATCAGCAAGCTTCTAGCCAATACAGAAAAGAAGGCCAAGAAAAGCTAAGAAGATATGCCTCATTAAGCCCAATTACAAAGGATCTTCTTTCCAAGAAATCACCTTAGTCTGTGCCATCCATCCCAGCGGCCCAGTTCAGAATCTTTGCCCTGACCTCTATGACGTGACAACCTCTGATCGACAGTGGCCCTCGCCGACATGCCCAAGCCCGATCAATGCCTTCTCTAGTGTCTGGAACGCATCGGGAGACAGCTTTTGCTTCAGCGTGGACCAATCTGCTTTGAGCGTCTGCTCCTCAGCTAATGCGGCCAAGGGTGCAAACCCCAAAGCGTAGGCATTGAGGTCTTCATCAGCCGGGAGTTCTCCATTTCCAAAGATGTGATCGAAGTGGAAGGTGGCTTCTAGATTTGCCGTTTGTCCGGGTTCAACGACACCTTTGCGCTCGTCACCAACAAACTCACCACAAGTGTAGGCCAACTCGCGATCAATACTGAGCGTAAAATCAACGGTTTTGCCATCCTTGATTGCCTGCCCCACCAGCATCAGCACCTGCCCCGCCGCAGGCCCATCTTCAGCCGGAGTCATCTTCCAGGCTAGAGCATTGTAATGCCCTGCAGGTGCTTCTGTTTCGCTCACCGACACAGGAGCAGCGTTTTCATCTCCTGCAGCAAGATCCACTGTTTCAGCAGGCAGCGTTACTTCAGAGGTAGGCTGCAGCGGTGCTTCTGTATCGGGGTCAAAGGGGGGATTGGTTTGATAGGCTTTAATTTCAGACAAATGGGCGTAGACATGATCAAAGATGATCTGCCAACCATCCTTAGAGGTGAAGCCTTGGCGAACAAAGTCTTCACCATTGGCCGCTATCTGCAGCGTCCCGGACCCTGAAGCGGTAGCATCTGGAGAAGTGGCGGCGTCTAGAGAATGGGAATCTCCCGAGGCTTGACAGCCACCCAGCATTAGGGTGGTCGTCAGGGCAATGGTTCCCATCCGACGCAGAGAGCGGTAGAAGTGACCAACCTTATAAAACACGATGAATCTCTCCTAAATAATAGAGGTGTGCCTCAAGTAACGGACCAGCACAAGCTGACCCGCTGTGGGCGGCAGGCTTTTGTGCGATCCAGATGTCTTATTGATGTTGTAGGGGTATACGCAAAGGAGTTCGAGTTGGATCTCTTTTTGTTGGAAATTGAACCTGAGCAGGGTTGGTCAAACGATCTCAGAGACTTGGCGAGTCAGTCTTGGGTAATTGACGCGGATGGTAATTTTGAGGAGTTGGGGGCTGTGTTTACAGCTTGTTAGTGGTTGACTAATAAAAGTTCTAGGAAAAGAAAATGAGAGCTATCCCAGAAAACCTAAACTGAAAATCGCTAATTATCAGTTAAAGTGACTGGAAAATGCTTTGTGATTATGTATCTTGGGATTAATTTCAGTAGGAATTCCACTCGGCTGAAGATTATCGGTTTCTGAATGACATGCGTTCCAAGCCTCATACATCCCTTTTACCGCTACTTCTATGGGGACTTCGCTGAGAATTTCATGTTGATGAAATTTGAGGCATATTAGTAACTGATTCCGCAGTCTATTCTTCTCAGTTAATATATCTTTTTCCAGAGAATTTCTGTTTAAATGCATGATGCCCCTCACTCTCACATTTATATTTGATAGCGATAGGATACTAGAGATTTCTCTCAATTTCAGTATCCATCAATCAAAATTTCAAAGCATAAGATTCTGTACAGAATTAAAAAAGATATGGAGCAAATAAATTCACTCATTCGTGTGATAGAGCCCAACCATAGCCACTAAGCAAATAATCTCTAAAGTCACACAGTCTAAACCACTAAGTGGAGTGGGGATTAGACAATTTTTTACTCAGGAAGAGAAGGGAAGAAGCACTCCCTTTCAATCTAAGTTGTCACTATGAAGCGTCTATCACTATTACCTACAGAAATATTGTTCCTACCTTTGTGAGGGGCACCTCATCATATACATCAGAAGCTTGTTTATTAGTCGCTGCTTCTGGGTGGCAAGAATCCCAAACATCCTCCATCACTTGGATCGCAACTTCCTTTGGTAATTTCTCAAGGGTCTGACTGTGGTGAAACTTTAATGCAATCGTCAACTGTTTTTGCAATACAGAGACTTCCTTGGATAAATCGGTGGGAGAGAAAATTACTTTGTCAGACATACTGAACAACCCTGATCAACACCATAGTTTTATTTTCACCAGAGAATTATTGGTCGTTTAACAAGCCTACATTTTGCAGAGCGAAATTAGTATAATTTCACTATTTGTATTCTTTGTTATTCTGTATTTTTCGTAACATATCAACTCCCTATTAAACTCAATGCCTAGAAAGAAGAAATCAACTCCTAAACCGTTAGTTGGGGATGCGCTGATTGCCAAAGTTAGACAACTTGGACAAGCCACCCGTGGAGAGAAAGCTAAAGCCTGTGGGTACTACAAAGTTACTCTTAATGGAATTGAGCGCATTAATGTCATGGCCTTCCTAAATGCAGTATTGGCAGCAGAAGGGATGGACCTGGATGCGAAAGGCGAGAGTAACGAGAAACTAAGAGGCCGCAATCCTAGCCATCGAATCAGCGTACAAACTGACGGCAAACTACTGTTGGGGAGTGCCTACACCAAGAAAATGAACCTGCAACCAGGAGATGAGTTTGAAATCTCCTTAGGGCGAAAGCATATTCATTTGAGCAAAGTTGCTTGAGGGCACTTCGAAAAATAGAACGCCTTAATGAAAAATAGAACGCCTTAATATTGAGAATATGACCCAGCCCTGACAGGATAGTTGGCCATGCAATCCAAAGGCTTTGGCAGAATCAAACATCGCCGCGAGCAGCTAGAAGCACGCAAAGACAACTTAAGTGAGATCAATCGACTCGTAGACTGGGACATCTTCCACAACTGCCTAGAACAACTTCCGCAGCCAAAGCGAAAAAGCAAAGCAGGTCGCAAACCCATCGATAGACTGTTGCTGTTAAAGCTGTTAATCCTCCAGCAACTGTACAACCTGAGTGATGAGGAATTAGAATATCAAACCCATGACAGACTTTCCTTTCGCCGATTTCTAGGTTTGTCTGCCGATGATGAAGTCCCTGATTCAACGACCCTATGGCTGTTTCGCCAGAGCCTAAGTGACGCCGATTTAATCGAGACGCTTTTTGAGACCTTTAACGAGTATTTAGCAGGGTGTGGCTATACCGCCAAAGGAGGGCAAATCATGGATGCAACCCTGGTGCCCGTCCCCATTCAACGCAATACTCGCGAAGAGAACAAACAGATCAAACAAGGCGACATCCCTCCTGAGTGGAAAGATAAGCCTCATAAACAGTCTCATAAAGACACCGACGCTCGATGGACAAAAAAGAATGGCAAAAGCCACTTTGGCTACAAAAACCATATCAACATCGATGCTGAGTATGGGTTTATCCGCCAGCATCAGGTGACTGACGCATCCGTCCATGACTCTCAGCCATTTTGCGACCTCTTGGATGGAGAGAATGACGCCGATGAGATTTGGGCTGACAGTGCCTATCGCAGCGAAGCGTTAGAAGCTGGACTCGAAGCCATTGGCTATGTCAGCCAAATTCATGAGCGAGGATATCGCCATCATCCATTAACCGAAGAGCAGAAACAAACAAATCGGGGTAAATCGAAGGTGCGCGCTAAGGTTGAACATGTTTTTGGGGCATGGGTGATGAATTTAGGAGGCAAGCAAGTCCGTTGTATTGGCATCAAACGAGTGCGTGCTCAACTCGGTCTGAAGGATTTGGCCTATAACGTGAGACGCTACGTGTTTTGGCGCAAAAAGGAGCTGACTCTGCAGAATCAGTATGCCTAAACAGCCCCAATCAGGCAAGATAGGGAGCTGGTTTGCCCTTAAATGCAGACTTCTGCAAGTTCATTGGGCTGCTCCAAGTTTGATTGAGCTTTTGTAATGTCCTTGGAAGCATTCAATTCTATTTTTCGAAGTGCCCTTGAGTTATTAAACCTAAGACATAAAAACTCCCCTGGAAGATTCAACTTCAGGGGAGTTGTCAGATTCTTATGAAAGCCCCAGTTTAATAGTTGTCTAAGCAACGAAGGGTAAGATGTTTGGAACTTTTAGACTGCTGCTATCCTTTAAGATTTCCATTGAGATGAATAAGCTTTCGTCCTCATCCTGATAAGCCTCTATGAGTTGCTGCTCGTTTTCGCTCAGGTCAGGATCGCTGTTGAGGGCTATCTCTTGTAAGGTTTCTTCTACCAGTGCCATCTGCTGTTCAGCCTCTGCTAGAACAGCTTGAGGTCTAGACTGTAGCAAGGATTCAAAATCGGCCAAGGCATCATACTTGGTTTGAAACTCTTCTAGGGCAGCTTGGAGGTTAGTTTTCTCATCGGTAAGCATATTGATTATTATCGACTGTTCTACCTCCTTTGCTTTTAGGGTGCGCTGGTCTTCCTCTAGGTGTTGCTGTTGATCTGTGAGAGTTTGAATGGTTTGTTCGAGTTTGGTGTTGTCTTGCTGAAGCTGATGGGTTAAGGATTGATAGTTTTTGATAGCTTTAATGGCGGGTAGCAGTTTTTGCTTAAGGCCCATGTGGGCCACGTCGAGCTGATGAAATTCGTCAGAGAGTTTGATATAGGAACTGGCAAGGCTGTTATAGCGTTCGGAGGTAGATTTCATGGGAGTTTATAAAAGAGTGATTCATTCTTTTTATTATGGTGATTTTCATCATTTTTTTTGTTTTGGGGAATACGTTTGATAGCAATTAAAACCATGAATTCTCCCACAGCAAGCTCAGCAAACGGCAGACCTGGGAGAACTTGCTGGAGATTTGGGATGCAGCGTTAAGCGGGACAGTTTGAGAGATAGATTTTATAAAAGTCAAGGAAAAACCCTGTGCCGGAGCGCAAGGTATCAGATGTCAACCCCATAGGCGATGTCGCGACAACCACAAGGCGGATCAACCCCCAAATTTGAACCGTATTATTTGGCGTACACTCCCTTTGCGTTAGCTCTTTTTCAGACCTCATACGATACCTTCAGAACAAAACGACAACCAGTGATCGAAATGACAACCAGTGATCGCTCGATTATTTGGACTGGGATTTTTGAGGTGGAGACTGAGTTTGAGCCGTTCTCTGAGTCGCTGATTTGCGCCGATAACTATCGGCTTGAATTTCGATAATCAAGCCATGATGAATTAAGCGATCAATGGCAGCCACCGCCATCATCGAATCAGTGAAAATGTCATCCCATTGGCTGAAGGGTTGATTCGCTGTAATCAACAAACTTTTTCGTTCATAGCGATGCGCAATTAATTCAAACAGAACGGACGTTTCCGCTTCTGACTTTTTGCAATAGCCCAAGTCATCCAAGACCAACAGATCATAGCGGTCCAGTTTTTTGAGCATTGGATGCAGCTGCAGTTGGAGCTTAGCCTGTTGCAATTGTTGAACCAAGGCGTTGGCTGCAAAGAACTTCACTCGTTTACCGAATTCCAGCATCTTTTGGGAGACCCCGGTGGCCAAATGTGTTTTTCCGACTCCTGAGGGCCCTAGAAGGAGGCAGTTCTCGGCGCGCTCCAACCAACCCGGATCTGCGGCTAATTGCATTAAGGGAGCTGGATTGAGCTGGGGACAATGACTAAAGTCAAAGTTGGTAAAACTTTTTGCGTTTGGGAGCCTGGCTTCGGTGAGGGCACGTTTTAGACGAGCTTGTTCTCTTCTTTGGGCCTCCGTTTCGCACAAGGCCAGTAAGAATTCCGCATAGGACCAGTTTTCCTGCATAGCTTGGGATTCGATAGATTCCCAATGGGTCAACATGTGGGAGAGCCTGAGCTTTTTTAGATAGAGGCTCAGGTGCTGGTAGGGGCTCAGCGGGGACTGAGCAGGAGGGGAGGAGTTTGTCATAAAGTTCAAGTGAATGTTGTTCAATGCTGAGGTCAGGAACCTGCTTCATCTGAGGCGGCTCAAACTGTTTTTTCAGGCGATTGAGGGTAAGGCTGGATGAGCGAAGCTGCTGCTGTAAGTACACTGCTACGGCCTGTTCTTTATCTTGAACCGCAGAAATATACAGGGCTTCCACGATGATCTTGGCAGCCTGCTCCAGGTCAAATTGGGCTTTGAGCTGTTCCCAGATTTGGCGGTATTCAGGATTGGGAAGTAGGTCTGATTGCCAGGTGCAATAGATAAAAGCACGAGGTTTCAATCGCATTGAACCAATAACATGGCGATAGTTGATGCAACGGTCGCGACGTTTGCCTTTGCCACTGACACGCTTCCTCGGCAATTCCACGACTGGATGTCGCTCCAGATAGCCGACAATCCGGTCGTGGTATAGATGCAGTTCCAATTGACGACCAATCAGTCGAGAAGGGACGGTGTATAGAATGCAACGAACATCAATGGTGCTGCGTTTGCTGACTTTAGCGGTAAGCACTTCATAGTCAGGGGTTCGATATTTGGGCAGTGGTTGCAGATGGTCTTTCTCTTGCTCATACTTGGTTTGGCACTGCTGATTCAACTTGGCGACCTGTGCATCAATTAAGGCTTGATACTCAGCAACACTCGTAAAATCTGCACTGCCGCGCAGATAGATCGCCTGCTTAATTCGGTTCTTCAGATGGCCATGGGGAGACTCGATTGAGCCGTTCTCATGGGCTATACCTTTGTTGTTACGAGTGGGTTCTAGCCGATAGTGGTCACACAGTTCGTCGTACAAACGCGTGAGGTTTTTGGACCGGCGGCCGCCCATGTTGCGATAGGCTGCACTCAAACTATCGGTACGATGCTGTGTGGGAACACCTCCACAGGCGGCAAAGGCATTTTGCAATCCTTCTGAGAGGGCGACAAAGCTTTCGCCTCCTTCGATGATCTGGGCATATCGCCAGCCACTATATCCCAGACGGTAATGGTATATCAGGTGCTCAAAGGGTTTGCCGGCAATGGTAATCGTGATGCCTTTGAGTTCTGTAAAATCGGAGAACCCTTGTACCCCTGGCTCATGACGTAATTCAAACATCACTTCGGGACTTGGACCATGCAAGGCTTTCCACGTTCTCACCCGACGTTGTAGGGTCCGCAGGACTTGGGGATACTGGCCTGGATACTTATCCTGCAGGTACTCATACAGGGTCATGGGTTTGAGGCGTGGGTCTCGACGCAGCATTGGTTCTAGCTCGTCTTCCCACACATCAGCTAAGGGGTCGGGAACGGTGCGTTGGTCCTGAAGGCGGCCGCGATTAGGTTGATGGGTGCCGGCCTCAATTCGTTGTCCGGTTCTTGTAGATATTTCGGCAATGTAAGCTGCATCAGCTTGTTTCAAGCCGAGGTCTCTTCCGTTCATATAAACACGAGTATGATAGGAATCAATTCTTTTGTTAGGCACTTGTACAGCCCTCTATTGATTAGGGATGTAAAAAGTGTCTTTTTTCTTGAGATTGAATTCTAGAAACGCGATCTCACACATCATTTCTAGGGAATTGAGATCTAGTTTTATCCTTCTCAGGGGATGCCTGGTTTCTTCATAGCTATAGCCGACGTGACATCGTCATTGATCCGTCAGCTCGATTGTCGTCTAATAGCAAGGTCAAGTATCGTACCTTGATGAACTAAACCAAGGGAACGATGACTCTCAATATAAAGGAACGCTGCCAAAAAGTCTTTCAATGTATTCATGAGAAAACCCAGCAGAGTATTCGCACTATCGCCTCGGCTACAGGAATTCCAAAAAGCAGTGTCGGTCGGCACTTGCAGTCAATCAAAAGGCGCTCTCAGTATCCTGAATCCTACTTTTGGGAAACAGAAGCAGGAAGAGAATGGTTGAGTCGCTTGGTGTTTGCAGTGATTTACGAGTTTGGCATCAAGGGGGGAATTGGCTCGGACAGCCTGTCATCATTTTTCCATCGACTGCGATTAAAAGAGCAGTTTGGCTATTCTGCGAGTGCCCTACGCACCCTTGAAGTGCGCCTGAAAGAAGTGATTCTCACCTATGAACAAGTGCAAATGGAATCATGCCAGGGGTCGCAACAGATTGGGATCTGTGTTGGCGCAGATGAAACCTTCTACAACCTACCGATATTAGTTGCTATCGAGTTAGCCAGTGGATTTATCTTCAGCGAAGCAGTCTGTGAGAACCGCACCTATGCCACATGGTGGCAGCAGGTCAGCAAGTGGTTTAATCCTCAACAATGGGACTGTCGATCTTTGGTGAGTGATGAAGCCAAAGCCATAGTCAAGCTGGCCTTAACAGGATTGGGGTGTCCGAGTCTGCCTGATGTCTTCCACCTCCTGTATGCCCTGAGCAAATCCATGGGCGCTGCGATTGCCCGCCAGCGGGTGCAATTGCAAAAACAGCAGCACGCCTTACAACAGAAGCTGAAGACGACTTCAAAGACTGCGGAAGTCCCCGCAGTAGAAGCCCAAATCACAGCCTTGCAAGCTCAGCAGCAACAACTTGAAACGGAGCATCAAGATTATCAGCAAAGCTTACACCAGCTCTCCCAAGCGATTCATCCGTTTCACATCGAGACCTGCAAACCTCAGTTGGGACTAGAGTTGCCTGCGGCACTCAAAGCTCCCCTGGCAACGTTGGAGCGTCTGAGTCAAAGTCATGCTCCCCAGAAGAGTCAAGATGCCCTTGAGCGCTGGCACAAACAGATTCCAGCCCTCTCGGGGACACTCCATTCTTGGTGGCAGTGGACACTCCAATCCCTCCAAGCTCAAACTCAAGATACAGATACTCAAAATTGGGTGCTTATGGTTTTACTGCCATGGGTCTATTGGCATCAGCAAACGCAAAAGACCCGGCAACCTCAACTCAAACAGGATTATCTCCAAGCCTCTCAAAAGGCTGAGGCTGTCGTGCTAGCTCATCCGTTTACCCTATCTTTGAGCCAATCACAGCAACACACGTGGGTGGATTGGGCCATCTGGATCTGTGCTAAGTTTCAGCGCACCTCCTCGGCGGTGGAGGGCCGTAATGGCTATTTGTCCAGACTTCATCATGCCAATCGCGGGTTTACCGAACAATCCTTACAGGTGTTGAAGACTATCCATAATTTTGACCTCAAACGCGATGATGGAACCACTGCTGCACAACGCCTATTCGATCAACAATTTCCTGACTTGTTTGAGTGGGTTGTTCAGAATATGGGTGACTTGCCCAGGTCAAGACGCACATTCAAACCCAAATTGTCCAGAAAGCCCTCTATACAAATTGTCCCGGCTTAAGTTGGTACCCGGAGATTTCGCCTTGTAAACTACACTCACCTAAGATTTATTTTTTAAGGAGACAAAATTAGGGTTTGTTAGGTTAGACTCTGACTCACCTTTCCCCACTCAGGTCCTCACCATGTCTGATTGCATTCTTTGCTCAGGCGACCTTTTGCTGCACATTCATAAAAACCAATTGTATTGGTATTGTGATCGCTGCCGTGAACAGCTCCCCTTTGATCTACCCCCTCGCTATCACCATTACACCGTAAAGCATCAGAACTCTAAACGTTATCGATGTTCTCCTAAAAAGTTGCAGCGTATAAAGGCCAATCTTATTGGTAAAAGTTCACCAGCATTGAAACAGTAGCACTGAGAGCTGCGAAGCTGACCAGAAGGGGCTGGTGCTGGATCAAAGTTTGGCCTGAGATGATGCGAAAGTGGGCATCCCCGAAACGAGCAAGACGATAGCGCACCTCAGATCGGCAAGGTCGCTCTCGCAAAGCCGTGCCTTTGCTCCGCTCCCTGCCTTTATTTGGGGATGCTGCATTATCGGAGTTTTGCGGGATGGCTGCGAGTTCTGGGGATGGTATCAGGGGTTTTTTGCACATCCCCTCGGAAAGGTATATTCCAACTTCAAATCCTTTCATCTCGTTTCAGAATATATTTTTATCGTCTTGATAAAAACTCCGACACAGTACTCTCAAGGGCTTATATAACAGGCGTTTCAATGTCTCATAATTTCTTAGACCAATTGAGAAGCTAATAATGAGACATGAATTGAGACATACCCAATGTACTGTCTCGAAATCTATACTTTTTGAGATGATCTTTCAGCGCTCACACTAATTTTCCAAAAATGGCTAAAACTCTTACGATAAAAGACTCATAGCCATAGTTTACTAGGTTATACCTACACTTCAAAAGCCTGGAATATACCTTTCCGAGGGGATGTGCAAAAAACCCCAAGGAGGGGAGTAGACGGCACTTGACGCATAATTCCTTTGAGAATGTTGTTATATGACACTTGGCACATAATATCTTCAAATAGAAAAGTTATACGTCAGACTGTCGTATAACAAAAGTTAGCCTCACTCCATTCGAGAGATTCTTTCTGAAAGTGTAGCTGCGATGAATATCGCTTCATGAAGCAACCCAAGATTGGTGGGCTAACACCTGAACAACTGGAACTGATTACACTTCACCAGCATGAGTGGAAGAATTTTGTGCTTTCAACCGAGAGGATTGAACGGCGAAAAGCAACTGAAGCTATGCAATCTGCGTATAGTTTGATTGGGGAAGAGAAACCTGAATTTGTTTTTTGTGACAGTCCTGATATGGCTTTTAGGATTGTTGATACTAGCCAACCTTATCTGGGAAGGAGGATAGAAAAAAAAATTAGGAAGCCTTTGCGAGGGCAGGTAGAGAGCCAACTAAGCTGGGATTTGATTCAAGATTTGTCTTCACGCTTGCTACCTGAACGTATTGTTCTGGAGGGACAGTTAAAACGTCTTGTCGACGAGAAATTACAGTTTAGAAAGTTTATTCCAGCAACCCATTGGTTAGACATAGCGATTTTATTAGATGTCGGTGCATCGGTTTTAGATTGCAGCTTTGATCAACATAAAGGAGATGTTATTCAAGCAATACTGAAGCATTGTGGTTGGGTTTTACCTTATGAAAACATCTGCATGATCTGCGACCGACCTACAAAAATTCTTTCTGACTTGTTTGATGATGGAGAGTATTTACATGCTGAAGGCGAGCCAGCTATTCAATTTGCAGATGGGTTTTCTATATGGGTTCACCACGGAGAAGCAATAGACTAACTCACTACTGTGCAGGACATTCTACAAAGACTTCTATAGCTTTCTTTTTTCTCTCTGCTCACACCAGGGACTCGGACCGTTAGATGCTCTCAACAACAAAGTTCAGTTGTGGTAGGAAGTGCGAACAACATTGGATAATTGTCGTGGCCGGTCAAGTAGTTGACATTACACAAATGAGCGAGTCTTTGGCATAATCTTTGCAGATATTGAATTCGGATTATTGTCCGAATTGGGCAAAAATGACGCTGAAAGCCTTGCTATGACTGAATCATTGGAATTCCAGTCTTTAAAGAAGCCGAAACTCTGGGTCTGCACAAAAAAAGGGGCTAGGCCCCATGCGTTCAGACTGCTTCCAACTGATATTCTTTCCAGTACGCTATCGTCCCGTTTACAGTTTGCAATCTATACCAATTCTCAAACGACTTATTCATACCACTGTCAACTTGAGCGTAATACCCCTCAATTACTCTGTAGCATCGACCAGGGCAACCCTTGAGGGTCACCACATCTTTAGGCGCGAATGCAAAATCCTTCTTGTCGTCAGACGTTTCTGGGAAATGCTTCAGCCAAATCTCTTTAGGGATTCCAGTTCCAGCAGAACCCAAGGACTTACTTTGGAAAGTACTCATGATCTTCAGCCTCAATGCACAACGGCATTGACAGACTGCTGTCCCTGCTAGCTATGAGGTTTCCGCCTTGTCAATAGTGGCGGTTGGCAATGAGGTTTAAGTTACTCAAACGAAGTCCGCCACTTGCGAAGCTATTGACAAAGATCAGCAGTAGAATTGAGCCGCTGTGCTGAGGCCCCAGCAGATATGCATTGTGGACGTTTGCTGCCCCAGAACTAATGGGCTAGTTCATAAGGCGACTTAAAAATGTCAAATTCATGGTTGATAGACTTTTGCGGAATTTTCCGCAAAAGTCTACAGGGGTAGGCTGAATTACCATTTTTGTGGTCTTTAACTTCTATGCCCCTGATCTGACTCGCTCCAATCTTTTCCCCGGTCGGCATGGCCGCTCTCATTTGCAAGTGAGATCAGCAGACCGAATCTTGAGGCAGGCTTTTGCTCGGGTGGGATTGGAAGGGTTTAGCACCAACAGCTTCAGATAAACAATGCTGGAGTGCCGACGAAGCATATTCAGTGGATTTCGAGGCATCGGACGCTGGCGGCATTGTCGGGTTACCTTGAGGTTACCGATGAGCAGATGGAGGGGGCAATTGCAAAGTTGTTTTTTAGACTTGCTGGTCAGATTCAGTTATCCTTTGGAGTTGGTTACTTTTAAAATTTCGAGAGAAAACTGCGTAGTGTGTCAGTCTAATTGTATGACTGTTATTCCATAAGATTTATCTATCTTCTCCCAGGTGCCTATGAATAAATCAGAATTAGGATACTGGTTTTCTAAGTCAAATGTATACTGTGTTCCTAGCCCTAAATGATCGTTCTCTCTATCATTTATATATTCAGTAGTTTTAAACGACATTTCCGTATCGGAGATGCTACCTTTTACCCTTTTTTCTATATTCCTGAAAGAGATTATACCTTCTAGATTTCTAAAATTCTTTTTGTCTATCGTAAATGTAATTACAAAAGGGTATCGTGTAAACTTCCCTTGAACATATCCGTCATGTTTTTGAGTAAGTAGTTTATCAACAGCTTTTTTTCTAAAATCCTTAAGCTTATTCTCAACTATCTGATAATACTTTTTCTCTTCCTCAGATCCTTTAACTATTGCATTGGGGCTATATTTGCTACGAGGGTCACCTAATTTCTTAAATGGGTCTACTTCAATCTTGAATTCTGTATCCCAGGTGTCGGCATATCGCTTAGAAACCGATAAGCCATACATATCAATTTTCTTTCCTTCATCAGTTTTCTTCTTATACTGCGGACGACTTGCGGCTTAACATTGTAGTGGAGAGATTTGGCAGACTGGGAGTATCCCTCAACCGACTCCCCTATTTGCATGATTAAAATTGATTTCACCGCAGAGGAAATCCAACACCTCAATTACGAACGCTATCATCACCCTCACCCACGGGTACAGCGACGGATGGAAGTCCTCTACTTAAAGAGTCAAGGTCTTGCCCATGCCCAGATCTGCCAGCTTTGTCAGATTAGCCGTCCGACCTTAGCCAAAACCCTTCGTTTGTATCAACAAGGAGGAATTGAAGGACTGAAGACCCTGGAATATAAAGGTCAACCCAGTTCACTCAACGCTCATAGCGATAGTGTGAGAGCCTATTTTGAGCAACACCCGCCCCGCACCAGTGCAGAAGCCCAAGCAGTCATTGAACAATTGACAGGTATTAAGCGTTCTCCAACCCAGATCAAAGCCTTCCTCAAGCGCATCGGTTGTCGCTATCGAAAAGTGGGGTATGTGCCGGGAAAGTCGAGTCTGCCCGAGAAAATTGAGGAACAAGAGCAGTTTCGACAAACTCGCCTTGAACCCTTATTAGAGGAAGCTCAACGCCAAGAGCGTCTTGTCTTTTTGTGGATGCTGCTCATTTTGTTCACCGGGCTTATCTGGGGTTTCTCTGGTGCCTTCGTCGGATCTTCATCCCTTCTCCTTCTGGCCGTCAACGATTCAATGTTCTCGGTGCACTCAACGCTGTCACCAAAGACGTCATCAGTATCACCAACCACACCTACATCAACTCTCATAGCATGTGTCTGTTGCTAGCCAAGCTCGCACTACTCGACCCAGTCATACCCATCAGCGTCATTTTAGACAATGCCCGATATCAAAAATGCCAGCTGGTGACTGACTTTGCTGAGATCGTCGATATTGAGTTAGTCTATTTGCCCTCCTATTCACCCCATTTGAATTTAATTGAGCGGCTCTGGCGCTTTGTGCGCAAAGAATGTCTCTACTCAAAGTATTATGCTGATTTCCCCGCCTTTAAGGGAGCCATTCAACAGTGCCTCGACCAGTGCAATGGTGAGCATAAGGCGAAACTCACAAGCCTGCTATCACTCAAGTTTCAGTCCTTTAAGAAAGTTAATATCTTAGCCGTCTAGAGTATAATGAATTTAATTTTTTCTGATTGTAAATAATCTGTAAATTTGTCAGGACTTGCATCAGCATATAGATCTTCGCTTATCCTAAGATTCGCCTTGAATCTTTTTTGGAATTTAGGCTCTGTTTCAGTCCCTAGATTCTCACTCTTCTCAATCTGAAAAGACTCAATTTCAGAATAGCTCGGCAACTGAGCTTGCAGACTTTCTTGTACCTGAGCTTGAGAAGGACCATTATTTTGACTGCAACCCGAAATCAAGAAGATGGGAAGACAAGTTGCAGCTACAGAGAATGGACAATTTCTCATGCCAAAATTATTTCCATGTATAAATACAGGAAGATAGTAGACCTTCCATAAATAGCGATTTTACTTGCAATGGTGATGCTGATTTACAGAATTAATGGCAGTTTAATGTCAAGGCATTAGCTATGTTTGCCTGCATCGCTCAATCTGCCTATCCTTCAGGGTAAGCGCAAGAAAAATGAAGCTGTAATATGCTATGGAACTCCATTCTGTTAAAAGGGTTTCCCCATGGCTACAGGATTCAGCAAAACCCCTTCCTCACCAGCTTCCAATGATTCATCCTCGTCACTCCTGCCTGCTACGGATTGCGATCAGGCTTATCAACAACTATCTGAGTGTTTTGAGGAGTTGACTGATCCACGGGGAGGCCAAGGTGTCCAGCATCCGTTTGTCAGCATCGTCGTGATTGGACTATTGGCAAGTTTAGGTGGCGCACAGGGATGGGAAGACATTGAAACCTATGGTCTGAGCCATCAGGATTGGTTGTCGAGTTTTCTGAGCCTACCGTCCGGGATACCGACAGCAGACACCTATCGACGAGTGTTTGAACGCATTTGCCCCACCGCCTTTGAGCAGAGTTTCAATCACTGGTTGGATCAGGTAGTCACAACCCTCGGCGCTCAAGTGATCCCGATTGATGGCAAACAACTCAGGGGCTCCTATGACCGCAATCAAGACCAATCCGCCTTGCATCTGGTCAGTGCTTGGGCCAGTGAGTTTCGGTTATTTCTGGGACAAGTCAAAGTCGAGGACAAGAGTAATGAAATTACGGCGATCCCAGCCCTCTTAGAGCTGTTAGACATTGCTGGATGCATTATTACCATTGATGCGATGGGAACTCAGCACGAGATTGCCTGTCGCATTCAGGCCAAAGGCGCAGACTATGTGCTGGCCCTCAAAGAGAATCATCCCACGCTGTTTGAGCAGGTTGAGCAATGGTTTGAAACAGCTGAAGCGAATGAGTTTAAGGACATTGAGTACAGCTATGATGTGCGGGTGGAAGCCGGACACCATCGTCGCGAGAAACGACAAGTTTGGGCGGTGTCCCTTCAACAAATGGGTCCTCTGTACAAGCAGGCGCAGTGGAAGGGCTTGCAAAGCATCGTCAAGGTCGCTCGGACACGCCACTTGTGGAATAAAACCACCTATGAGGTGATGTTTTATATCAGCTCTCTACCGCCCATTGCTCAGCAGTTGGGCAAAGCCATCCGCCAGCATTGGTCGATTGAGAACCAACTCCACTGGGTCTTAGATGTGACCTTTGGCGAAGATGCCAGCCGCATTCGCACAGGACATGCGCCGGAAAACATGGCTATCCTGAGACGCTGGAGCATCAACCTCCTGAATCAAGAAACGTCCTTTAAGAAAAGTACCCGTCAAAAACTAAAACGGGCGAGCATGGATGAAGCGTATATGCTCAAAGTTCTAGGCGCTTCTATGCCTTTACAGTCTAGCCTTTCAGAGGCTTGATTTTCTTGCGCTTACCCTGGAGATAGCCTGAGCTGTATCCAAAATAGCAAGCTGTACTCGCAGTCGTTTGGCATGTTTGGGCTGAATGCCCACAGTCTTGCCAGTCACGAAAAACTTTTCAAGACCTTTGTGCCGAATAGACTTGATCATAGCTTTATTGTCGCATGTCGCGCAATAGGCTACAACTGGGCTAACAAAGACACGCTTCCTATCAAACTTTGAAAATGCTTCAAGCACAAAAGAACGGAGTCTGTCACTTGCGTTAAGCTAATGCACGATATCTAATCAATCCTGTTATGGATGAGCAATCCTCACTTTTCACAGATCTAGAACTCCGAGATATCCGGTTCTCTGGTTCCAGTTCACCCATTCTACAAATGAGTGATGCTGCCCTCAAAGAATGGAAAGCTCGGATCTTCAGATATCAAACCCAAGTCAATGAATCTGCTGCAACCCAGCAAGGGACACTATTTGACTTAGCCCCAACCTCAACAGATCCTGCCAGTATCGATCCCTTTAGCCTCAAGCAACAAAACACCGAATTTTGGCGAGATACCTTCGACGATGAAGGCATTGCAGCCTTATACTTTGTCATTGATCAAGAATTGCCATTGCTGTTATACGTGGGTGAAACCTCAAAATCCAACCAGCGATGGAAAGGCGTTCATGATTGTAAAGACTACCTGCATAATTACGTTGCAGCTCACCGAATCCACAAATTACCCGTGCGAGTCACTATTAGTTTCTGGAGAGAAGCACCTGCAGACTATCATCTCCGACAACAGCTAGAGCAAGCCCTCATCCAAAAATGGAAACCCCCTTTCAACAGAGAATCACGGAAGCATTGGGGGGCACCATTCAGAGATTTAAAGCCTGACTGAGCTTCGATTCAAACTGGCCTTAAACTTTGTGCAAGGTTGAAACCTGCTTTCTTCCCTTGGAGTGGGCCACTCCCTCGATCTTGCTCTAGGTGGAAAAATACATGGATCACCAAGTTGGTGGATGATTGTTAGATTCTCGATGGAAACTATGATGCTGTGAGATATTCATGAATATGGATGGGGAAACAAAGTACCTAGTTGTTTTTGCGATCGCAGATGGATTCCTTTGAAAATTCCAAGAGAAATTGAATTGAATGTCCATCCCTAAAATCATTGGCATCGCTGGCGGTAGTGGCGCAGGCAAAACCACCTTGGCCCAAGCTTTAGTGGTTCGTCTGTCCGGTCAAGCTTTACTCATCAGCCATGATCACTATTATCGATACATGCCCTGTGGCAACTATGACTTACCAGAAGCACTGGAGACTGATCTGATGATCGCTCATCTGGAACGGCTGCGGTCTGGTCGATCAGTTGAACTGCCTATTTACGACATGATCGCTAATTCCCGGAAAGCAGAGACTATCCAGGTGCATCCCCATCTATTTATCATCGTCGAGGGGATTTTCGTTCTGACTCTACCTGAAATTCTGGAGTGCTTGGACTTCAAAATTTACGTCGAGACTTCAGATAAACTGCGGATGAATCGGAGGATTGTCAGAGATGGCAAGGAGAAGCTGAGATCAGAGTCCAGTGTGATCCAGGAATGGCAGGTTAATGTCATTCCTACTCATAAAGAGCTGGTTGCGCCTGGTGTAGCAGTGGCAGATCTCGTGGTGTCAGGTGAGGGAGATGTGGAGGAAACTGTAGAGAAGATATTAGCGAGATTCTCAGATTCAGGGTCGGTTTAACTCCCATATCAATTTTCACATAAGGGCACTCCATCACTGGGCTCATTCGTTGCAGCTCCCACCCTCAATCGATGCCCATCAGGATCTTCAATATTCATTTCTCGCATTCCCCAAGAGAAATTAGTAGGTGCTTGCCGAATCTTGGCTCCTTTCGCTTTGAACTCAGTGAACAACGCATCAACATCAGCCACGAATATTGATATCCATGTTCCAGGCTGCCCTTGTGCCCCCTGACATAAAAAGATGCAAACGTCATCTCTGGAAACAGATGCAAAAGTCGGTGGATCGCCCCAGTCCCAATCTTTTTTAAAACCAAGAACATTGACATAGTAATCAATACTCGTAGGGATACTACTGACATTGAGTATGGGGGAAAGGCCCAAAAATTGGTTCTGAGCCATATTTTCTTTAGGGATATCTGTCATACGTGCTAAATATTAGTAGTACATACATATTATTATAGTGTTTGTTCGATCAGTTCACCCTATCGATTGGGCAGGTTCTCTATGTCTGCCCCTAGTAGCAGAACCCATATCAGCGGGTTTCCCGTCCCCAGCCGATGACCATTTGCAGAATCCTCTGAACTTGGATGAGATTTTGGGGTATTGTGGAAGAACCCCCGATGGGAACGACACTTGCGCAGATCAGACAACAGCTCAATCAGTTCACCAATTCAAACCAGTTTCTATCGGCAGAACAAGTCCAAAAAACGCTTAATTATATTTTCTCACTTGTTCCTTAATCTTATGCCGGGAAGGGAGTAAACGATAACCAGTCAAATTCTCGTCTTCTCAAGTAAGGTATAGAATTTGGGAAAATTCACAGATGGCAAGAGGTTTGATTAAATTGCAGTCGTTAAAGGTGTGGTTCTAAAATTTCTGCAGCCCAAACCTTGTCGAAGGGATGGCCTGCAAGTCGATAGGCTTCGCGAACGGAGTCGGCATCGGGAGCTTCTAACTCACAGATAGTGCGTTTGCGATCGCGGGACACAAATGAACGCAGCCACTTGACGCGGCGACTGGTATAACAATCGGGGTTGGGATCTTCAAGGGCAGCCTGTATCACGGTTTCTGATAAGGGTGGATCATAGGTTGCTTCCACTAGAATACGGGCCATTGGATATGCTCCTTCACATTGTTGTTAATATTAGACTCTCTTGCAATTGCGTTAATTTCTGGACAACCCAAGCGCTTAAGGATTGTTCATCTAAGGTGGTCTGAATTTGTATTTGGGCTTGCGGATAATCTATCAACTCACCCGCCCTTACTTGCGATTGAAGTAATGCATACTTAGCCAAGGCAACATCATTGGGATTGCCCACAACCTCAGCAGCAGCTAGAGCTTTTGTAGCCTGAACGATGGCTGACTGTGGTTGATTATGCTGAAGCGCAACTCTCGCTAAATGACTGAGAACAAAGGCTAATTTACGCTGGGAATCGAGATTAATCAAGGCTTGAATCGCTACTGTAACCTGATTCTCAAAATCCCCATCTGTCAGAGCGTAGTGGGATAGAGCTAGCAACGCTTGACCAAAAGCAGACTCACTTCCCCCCACCAACTTATCGGCAAGGGGTAGCAAGCTGTGACAATGGTCCATCGCCAGATCCCACTGGTCTTGCTCCACCGCCAGCATCGCCAGTTCCACTAACACCTGACAGGATTGAGAATGTTCTTGCTTCGTTTGGCTAATTTCTAGGGCGGTGTAGAGGGACGTTTCTGCCTGTTGAATTTGCCCGCGATAGCGATAAACCGTGCCTAATCCTAAGTACACATCTGAGAGCTGAATACCCGTCCGATGAGCTAAGGTTTGAGCTTCCACCAGCATCGCTTCAGCTCGATCCATATCGCGGGTCAAAATCGCCAAGCATCCCCCACTATAGGCTAGAAGCTGGGCACTAGCACTGGGGTGAACCTCTTTGGCTCGCTCCGCTGCGGCCAGGGATTGCTGGTGGACTTCTTCCAACTGGTCGTGATCATATTGGAGGATTAGCAAGGCTTCTTGTCCGATAACTTCTACAGCATGTAGATCGAGTGCTTGGGCTTCTCGAATCCCAACTTTGATCTGATGTTCAACATCACTGAAGTCATCGGGGCTAACCCCTGCGAGCACTCTAACTTTGAGGAGAGGGAGTTGCTGGGCAACACGAGACTGTAACTCTAGCTGGGCACAATGAGCTAATCCTTGTTGGGCCAATTCTGCTGCCTCTCCAAAAGCAAAGAGGGTTAAGCTATGTTGAGCAGCCATGAGCGCGGCTTTGGTAACAAGAGCATCATGATTCGCAAGAACAGCATGATGCACTACCTCCACCATTTTGGCTGTATGGTTTTCGTAGAACTTCTCCAGATACTCGGCAATTTGGCGGTGCATGAGTCGTTGCCGGGGGGCTGATAAACCTTGATAGATTGCTTGTCGCATCAAATCATGGACAAACTCGTAACGCTCTGCCTGGTGACTGGGGTGCAAAATATTGGCCGTTTCCAGATTTTCTAAGTCCGTGAGCAGTTGATTGAGGGAGCTATCGGCAATCTCTAACAGAAGCATTGGATCGAAGCTATGGCCTAATGCTGCTGCCCACGGCAGCAGTTTCTGGGCAGTTTTGGGCAGACCTTGCAGACGCTCCTGAACCAAGCTAGATAGATTTCTGGAATCTCCAACATCCTGAAATGGGGTTTGAGCAACCGCTATCGCCAGCAAGGGATTCCCCCCACTATCAGCATAGACCTGGCTTGCCCGAGCAGCTGGGGTGGAATCAGAAGTATTGTAGGTGATTAATTCCAGAATATCGGTCGCGGTTAGGGGAGATAAGGGTAGGTCCAGTAGTCTATCCTCTCGCTGAAGTGTTTGGTGTAGGGTTGCGATCGCTGAATGCCCCAACAAGTTCTGCCTACGAGCACTACAGGCAAATTGAACAGAGGTACCTCTAAGGATTCTTAGACCATAGTGGAGAAGAGCGATTGAGGCTTCATCTAGCCAGTGAATGTCATCAAAAATAATCATGAGGGGCGGTTGTTGCTCAGCCATTCGAGCTATCAATGTAATGACAGCATCAAACAAGCGACCACGATCTTGGACAGTTATCTCTGTTTGGCTCCATTCAGGCAATAGAACGCCTATTTCTTCGGGTAGGTCTGCTGAAGCCAATTTGACAGAACGAAGTGCATCAATCCAAGCCCCATAGGGACGCAATGTTTCCGCAGCAAACCCTTGTCCCCATAGGAAGGTGCCTCCCTGTGCTTCAACAATTCCAGCAAACTCTTCTAGCAGACGAGTTTTACCAATTCCAGGCTCCCCCTCCAGAAGCAACAAGTTGGAGGAAGTGGTTGATAGCCATGTTTGCATCACCTGCCATTCCCGACTACGTCCCACGAATGGCGTCTGAGGGGATAGCTTCCTTGGCTGTCGGGCAACCTGACCCGCGATTAGTGTACTGGTGGTATGAGTTGGTGGGGTAATTGTGAGATCTTGTTCTGCAATCAGTTTTTGGTATAACGTCTGCATCTCAGTATTCGGATCAATGCCCAATTCTTCTCGGAGTTGGGTCATGCATTGGTGATAGCTTTGCAAAGCACTGGTGCGATCGCCTTGTTGCAGATACAACTGCATTAAGGTCAAATAACCTGACTCACTCAACGGTTCAAACTGGAGGAGTTGTTGACAATATGAGATAGCGTCGCGAACCTCCCCCAACGTTACAAGACATTGGATCAGCTCGGTTAGCCCCTGAACCATGAGTTGATATAGACGATCCCGTTCAGGCCCAATCCAATCGTCATAGCAAGTCGGTAGCAGCTCGCCTTGATAGAGTTCTAGAGCATGTTTAAGGGGTTCGATCTGATTTTGGGGATTTGCTTCGTACTGGGTAACTTGGGCCAGTGCTATTTCAAATTCAGCTACATCTAGCCAGCAGGGTAACTGAGGCTGCCATTGAATCGTCCGTGCCGTCACTTTCAAAAACTGATCGGCTGCGGGCAGCACCTGACGCAATCGATATAGCTCCCGTCGTAAATTGGTTTTGGCATCTGTTTCTGTAAGGTTCGGCCAAAACAAATCTGCTACCAATGAACGGGGTTGAGGTGTTTTCGCTTTAAGGACGAGGTAAGCAACTAAGGATTGATACCGATCTGTCTGCAAATTGGCAACAGACACCCCCTCATAGGTAATCCGCAGATGACCCAATAGATGGATACAAAGCTGTCCAGAAGATAGCTGACCCGATTCCATACTTCTACAACATCAGAGCAGAAAGACATCTATCACCACAACATTGGTGGGTTTAAATCCCTACTGGCAGCATAGTTGAGTCCCTTTTTACTTGGGCAAACAATGCACATACTTTAACCTTCCAATTGAGCCGGAAACGGCAAGTGGACGATTGCAGGACGTTTAGGCGACGCCCCTCCCATTAATTTGAAAACAAGGTCGAAACCACCCCTAATCTTTTTTCAATTCACCCATCTTGAAGGGACGTCTTATGAATACCTTGCTCCATAGTCCTGACCCTTATTTATCCATTCTGAAAGATGCAGCCAAAGTTAGCTGGCAGGTAGAAGATGTGTTGGGGGCAGGACAGTCTCTAGACTTCACACAGCCCTTTCTACCGGAGTCGTTAACACGGACCCAGATGCTCACTTGCCTTAGTCCTGCGGAACAACTCAAGTTGAACCAGATTCGTGGGAACAGCTATCTTCACCTATTTGGCCTGGTGGAAGAGTTCATCCTGCCGCTGGTGATGGATTACGTCAAAACTATTGGCTGCCAGGACATCGAGGCCACACAAGCCTATCTTGGCTTTGCAGAGCAGGAGAGTAAGCATATCCATCTGTTCCGGCAGTTTGCGGAGGCTTTTGCAAGCGGCTTTGGTAGTCCCTGCGACTGTATCGGTCCTGCGAAGGCAGTTGCTGACTTTGTACTTCGGCACAGTCCCCTTGGTGTTGCTTTAGTGACACTCCACATCGAATGGATGACTCAACACCACTTCTTGGAATGTGTCCAAGATCGTCAAGGAACAATTGACCCTCTATTCTTCAAGCTGCTGAAATACCACTGGCAGGAAGAAGCCCAACATGCTCGATTAGATGCCCTCATGGTGCAGTCGATGGCTCAAGCTTTGGATACAACTGCGATTGCCACAGGCATTGATGACTATCTCACCATCATTCAGTACCTCCAGGCTGGATTAGTTAACCAAGTGCAGCTTGATCTCACCAGCCTGGAGTATGCGATCCATCGGCAGCTGACGACAACTGAGCGGGAGCATATCAAAACCGCACAAGCAACTTCCTATCACCAAACTTTTCTCCTTTCCGGCATGACCCATCCCCGTTTTGTTCAGACTGTGCAACAGATCAGTCCGACCCGGTATGGCCGGATTGCCGAGCTGACGCAGATGTTCTCCTGAAGGTTCGGTTCAAACGCCTTAACCCCTGACTCAATTCCCCGTTCATTCAATTAATAAGGAGTTTATTGATGAATACTCAACAGCTACAAACCTTAAATGGCTACGACCCCAATGAATTGAAAGGAATTGCAGATGCGGTCGCCTCTGATCCTAAGCAAGCCAATATCACCTTCCAAGTCTCAACTGCTTGGGTGGATGGTCCCCGCTCCATCTCGCGCGTCAAGTCCTACGAATGGGGCAACGAAACCTATGACCGCGACTTCACTCTAGTGATTGATGAACCAGAAGAGGTGGGGGGGACCAATCTTGGTCCCAATCCCCAAGAAGTTCTACTCTCAGCCATCAATTCCTGCCTCTTAGCCACGTTCACTGAACTTTGCACCGTGGAAGGCATTCAGCTAGAGAAAGTTGAGATTGTCAGTAGAGGCCATTTAGATTTGCGGGGTTTCTTTGGTTTAGATGCCAGTATCAGTCCTGGTTATCAATCTCTAGACTGGACGTTAATCGTTAAGGGAGATGCCTCTGCTGAACAATTCCAACAGATTTATGAAGCAACTATTACCGCATCCCCCAATCTTTGGAATATGGCTCATCCTGTCACCTTGGTGCCTCAACTTCAGATCGAAGCATAGCGCTAGAACTTAGCCTCAAGCGTACTGGACAAGAATGCAAGTATTGATGGCCAGCCTTGAGCCACCTCCCGCATTCTTGTCCAAACCTATTATTCTCAACTGTTTGACCCATGCTAAGAGAGACAACTTGATGCTGTGACAACAGGAGACTTTATAAGTTTATAATCGCTCACTAGCAAGTCTCGTCACGAAAAATAACCACTCAACCCCCATTGGATGACTATTTCTTTGAGGGATGCTTGCCAAAATCTTTGAGCCTGCCCCTACATGCTGATATACTCCCTGCATGTTTGATTCTACCTGTAAGTTCCTTGCAGAGAGCTTTTCCAGTGATTATGCCTCTTGGCTTCTCGGTGAATCTATTCTTCTGACTGAACTCAGCCCCTCAGAACTATCATTAGAGCCGATCCGTGCCGATGCATTGATATTGCTAACTTCTGAGGAATATACTTTGCATGTGGAGTTTCAGACTGAGCCGGATCCGAATATGCCTTACAGGATGGCGGATTATCGTCTGCGAGTCTATCGTCGCTTTCCCCACAAACAGATGAAGCAAGTGGTGGTCTATTTGACACCCTCAAACTCAGATTATGTTTACCAGACAGCCTTTGAGATTCCTGGGATGCGTCATGAATTTGATGTCATTCGTCTTTGGGAACAACCCACACAACTTTTCCTTGAATCAACGGGTTTACTGCCATTGGCGGTTTTAACCAATACTCCTGATCAAGCCCAAACCTTGCGCCAGGTGGCTGAGCGAATCGATGCTGTTCCAGAACTGCGAGTACAAAGTAATGTCGCAGCCTCAACTGGGATTCTGGCTGGGTTAACATTGGAGAAGGATTTCATCAATCAGGTTCTGCGGAAAGAGATTATGCAGCAGTCAGTTATCTATCAAGAGTGGAAAGAAGAATTCCTACAAGAAGGTGAACAGACGGGCATCCTCAAAGGCAAGCTTGAAGGTGAACAATCTCTCATTCTTCGCCAACTCACTCGGCGCATTGGTGACGTTTCCCCAGAGTTGCGATCGCAGATACAATCTCTCTCCCTCGATCAGATTGAAGCCCTCGGTGAAGCCTTGCTCGACTTTACAGAATCCTCTGATCTGGTGGACTGGCTGCAGGAAAACCACACCGATTAACAGGTATTCCGCTCACTCAGATACACAGGTGGCACATCGGTAATTTGAGCCAAACGCAACATATTTTTGACCACTGAGTATGAATTCTATGATCACTTCAAATGATCCAGGGGGTTTATTCCAGATTTTTGTAAAACAATTGTGTTCAAGCGCTGTGCTGACTGTTCAACGCGTTAGTACAATGTGTAGTCACGCTTTCAACATAAAATACTCGACCCATATCTTATGTTCGCAAAAACTTACACCAAAAATTGTGTATAACCCAGAAGACTTGAACGTTAGGATTCAATCCCACTAACCAAGCCTGATACAGTTTGATTATCCCTCAGTGATGGGATGATGCTTGGTAGCCAACACCTGAGTTCAGTCATGAAGATTCTCCACGGAACCTGGATTCCTGATGAAACAGCTTTTATCCAAAAAGGGGCTTTCTATCTTTGGGTGGAAACCACTGAACCCAGTCACAAGCACACATCATCTCGGACTGTTCATCCCTGCCAGTTAGGAAGGGATGAATTAGAAGCCTTTCTGGACAATGAGTTAGGCGTGAAACCAGGGCGTCCGCTAGAGCAGTTGATTTCTCCTCGTTATTTCTTACTTCCCAGCGCAGATCAAGCCCCATTGCCTTCCCTAGAATTGGCTCGTTACCTAGAGCAATCAACACCTGAGACTTTTGAGTGGCAGTATTGGCAGGTAGATTGCTTTGAGGTCAAGACCTGGGTCAAAACAGGGCAGTACGAGCATCAACCCGTAACCGATATTATTAAGCTGCTCAATGAGCTGCACTTCATTGCCCTGCATAACCTTACTCAGATGCAGTTGGGGGCAGACTTACTGTTTTGGTACCACTACACCCAAACCCTCAAGCCCGTGCTGCTGAAAGACCAGTATATTCCAGCCCTGCGCTATCGCGAGGTATTGGCTGGTAAACGCCCATCCCAAAGGAGTAAGGCCAAGTCTAAAAAAACTCAAACCCAGCCCAATTTTGAGATTTACCCTGCGTGGGAAATTGTCAGTGAATCCTATGAGGCTGAGCTAGACCGATTTGTGGACTATATGCCCCTAGCTTGTGTCTGTGGATTTGCAGAAAATCCTGAAGTCCCCACTGTTTATGATCGCAAAACGCTCCTGCGACATTTTTCAGAGTATTTGCTCACTGAAATTATGACGACAGCCTACCTACCCACTAGCTATACGAAAAAAATCGCTAGCACCTTGCTAGAAGATTGTCTACGTGCACACAAGGGGCTGCATTATGCTCAAAATACCAATGAAGAGCTTTATCAGCAATGGCGCGTGTGGCGAGATCGCATTCGCCACACCCAAACCTCGATTCCCTTTTACCTCTGCTTCCAACTCCAAGATCCCCCCACCTCCGAAGACCCTTGGCAATTGCAATTCCTCGTTGCCCCCAAACCAGATCCGTCCCTGCAAATTTCTCTTGGGGAGTATTGGCGGCTCAAACCTAAACAACATCAGGAATGGCAAAAGCAGTTGGGTGAGAGCTTTGAACAGCATCTACTACTAAACTTAGGGTATGCGGCCCGGATTTATCCTCAGCTTTGGCAAGGGTTAGAAACCGACCAACCAATAGGCATTCCGCTAGATATCGGTGCGGCCTTGGACTTTTTACAAGAATCAGCCTGGGTTTTGGAGAATGCAGGCTATAAAGTCATGGTCCCCGCCTGGTGGACACCCAAAGGGCGTCAGCGGGCAAAAATCAAGCTGCGGGCTAAGGGGAAGTCTTCATCCAGTGCCAACGACAAATCCAAGAGCTACTTCTCTCAAGAGCGGTTAGTGCAGTATAAGTACGAGCTAGCTATTGGTGACCAGAAGATTTCGGAGGCGGAATGGCTGGAGTTGGTTCAAGCCAAATCACCCCTCGTCCAATTTCGGGGCCAGTGGATGCATTTGGATCAGGACAAAATGCAGGAGATGTTGACGTTCTGGAAAACTCAACAGGCCGAGAATCCAGACATGACACTCTTGGATTTTATGCGCATGACAGCGGCAGGTGGGGAAGATGTTGAAGTGGATTTCAACCGCGATAAAACCCTAGCCCAAATGCTGAAGCAGTTGCAGGATAAGAGTCAATTAGATGCAATCTCAGACCCCCAAACCCTGCAAGGGACGCTTAGGGAATATCAAAAGCGAGGGGTCTCCTGGCTGCACTACCTGGAGCAGCTAGGTCTGAATGGTTGTCTCGCCGATGATATGGGCCTAGGCAAAACGGTCCAGGTGATTGCCCGCTTAGCTCAAGAACGCGAGCAGTCTGCTAATGGTGAGCCCATTCCCCCAACACTATTGATTGCCCCCACGTCCGTCGTGGGCAATTGGCGCAAAGAAATTCAGAAGTTTGCTCCCCATTTGAGGTCCATTGTTCACCATGGTAGCGAGCGGGCTAAGACTGTTAAAGACTTTGAATTGATGGTGGAGCAAAACGATGTGGTCATCACCTCTTTTTCCCTGGCCCGCAAAGATAGTAAGTTATTTGATGCAGTTCCTTGGCATCGGATTGTATTAGACGAAGCCCAAAATATCAAAAACCCCAAAGCAGCTCAAACCAAGGCTATTCTCAAGCTCTCCGCCACCCATCGACTGGCTTTAACCGGAACGCCTGTAGAGAACCGATTATTAGATTTATGGTCCATCTTCAACTTCCTTAATCCAGGGTATTTAGGAAAGCAAGCTCAATTTCGCAAAAGCTTTGAACTGCCGATTCAAAAAGATAATGACCGCATGCAGTCAGCCACCCTGAAGCGGTTAGTGGAGCCGTTTATTCTGCGGCGAGTCAAAACCGATAAATCCATCATCAAAGATCTACCGGATAAGGTGGAGCAAAAGCTATACTGCAACCTCACCAAAGAGCAAGCCTCTCTCTATGAAGCCGTCGTCAAGGATATCTCAAGTGATATTGATGAGATGGAGGGCATCCAGCGCAAGGGCATCATTCTCTCGACCCTACTCAAACTCAAACAAATTTGCAATCATCCCCGCCAGTTCCTTCAAGATGAAAGTGACTTCCTCCCTGAACGCTCCCATAAACTTAGCCGCTTAACAGAGATGATCGCGGAAGTCATGGAGGAAGGAGAAAGTCTGCTGGTATTTACTCAGTTCACAGAACTCGGTGATGCTCTGGAAAAATATCTGCGCCAAGTCCATCATTACAACACTTTCTATATTCATGGCGGTACCAACCGCGATAAACGAGAACGGATGATTACCGAGTTTCAAGATCCTGACACTGGCCCCTCTGTCTTTATTCTGTCTCTCAAAGCAGGTGGGGTAGGTATTACCCTCACGAAAGCCAATCATGTCTTCCACTTTGATCGCTGGTGGAATCCCGCAGTGGAAGACCAAGCCACAGACCGAGCCTTTCGCATTGGACAGCAAAAAAATGTGTTTGTCCACAAATTCGTCGCGATTGGCACCTTGGAAGAGCGCATTGACGAGATGATTGAGGACAAGAAGAAACTCGCAGGGGCAATCGTCGGTTCAGATGAGTCTTGGCTGACGGAACTGGATAATGAATCATTCAAAAAGCTGATCACTTTAAGCAAGAATGCCATCTTGGAATAACAAGAATATTAAAACTGAAACTGACAAGCATCTGAACAACAAAGGAGTTATCAATGGCAGAATTTAGTCGAACCTGGTGGGGACAGCGCTTTCTTCAAGCCATTGAGCAAATTACTGATGCAGGTCGGTTAGGACGAGGGCGGTCCTATGCCAGAGGAAATAAGGTTAAGAGCTTTACTATCAAAGGTGGGTTGGTTCAGGCTGAAGTTAGAGGTTCGGTGAATCCTTATTTTGGGGTTTACAAAGAGCCTTTATATCAGACCACTATTGAATTTCACCCCATTAGTAAAGCAAATTGGGCGGCTGCGATCGCTTTTATCGCCTCCAAAGCCAGTCTGATTTCACGACTGATGCTCAATGAGATGCCCGATAACATCGAAGATGCCTTCACCAAACTAGATCTAAATTTACTCCCTCACCGCAACTCAAATTTCACCGCTCACTGCACCTGTCCAGACTGGAGTAATCCCTGTAAACATATCGCTGGGGTCTATTACCTCTTAGCCGCCGAATTAGACCAAGACCCGTTTTTACTCTTTGAACTGCGAGGACTCTCTCGGGATGATTTGCAAAAGGAATTGGCAAAGTCTCCCCTTGGACAAGCGTTGTCAGCCGAACTAACGGCTCAACAAACACCATTTCAGCCAGATGAGACTTATTACACTCAGCCCATGACCACAACAGCTCCTGACTTGAATCACCTCAAAGACTTTTGGCAAGGAGAAAAGCGACTGCCCCAAACCATTAATGCACCTCCAGCAACAGGGGTATCTGGGATTTTAGTGAAAACGCAGGGAGATTTTCCCGCTTTCTGGCCAAAAAATCAGTCTTTTATCGAGATAATGGAAGAATTCTATGATCGCGTTCGAGACAAGAGTGCTTCAGTACTTTGACATCAATTTTGGATTACTGCCATGTCAAAATCGTCTCGAAATCCCCAATCTAGCCCCATTAGTGATTAGATCAAGTGAATCGTATTCTGGGAAATCTCCCAAAACTGCTAATACATTCACTGATATCTGCAACAAACTATGGCCGCTGACAACAAATACTCCAAAGTACTCCTTGAGTTAAAGACTCACTACCAAGAGACAATCGCTGAGCTTGAAGCTCAAGCAAGTCAACTCAAGACCAAAATCGCGTCTCTGGATACGTTGATTGAAGACCCATTGTTAGGTTCTGATATCCTTTCAATCCTTCAAGGTGAAGCAGACTCAATAGAATCAGAAGCGCCAGACTCAATAGTTACCAACACAGTAGAACCTAAAGCCAAGTCTAAGAAAACTACTCAAAAAGCTGCTTCAAAGAAAAAGCCTACAACTTCTAAAAAGCCAGCTTCAACTGCAAAGTCAAAGGGCACAGTAAAACCGGAAGTTGAAGCTGAAGCGCCCCAAAAGAAGGCTGCTCAGAAAGTGTCACCCTCATCTGGGAAGAGAAAGTCTCCAACATCCAAAAAATCAGCCTCTGCACCAAAATCGACACAAAAGGTAGAGCCTAAAGTTGAAGCTACTTCCCCAAAAGCCGCTCAAAAAGCTTCCTCAAAAAAATCCTCAACCCCTAAGAAAACAGCTTCTCAGAACAAGGCCAAGAAAACTCAAAAACAAGCAGGCCGTTCTTCATCCAGTTCTCCGAAGATGAACAAACCCTATGACCAGATGAGCAAAATTGATGCAATTACACAGATCATGAAAGAGCAATCTGGAAATTTGGTTCACATGGATGATTTGATTTTGAAGCTATATGGTGAACTGAGTGGCGATACACTCAAAGTGGAGCGCAAACGAATGCACAACACTATGTATCAGGGCACCCAGAAAAATCTATGGGTTAAATCTCCTAATGTACCCATGAGTTATATCTTTGAAGGAAAATCACAGGCTCAATCCAAGGAATCCAAACCAGACCAGGCCAAGAAATCTCAAAAGAAGACCTGATGAGAGAATACTAGATAGCAGGGTTCAGCCAAGAGTCATTGCCTCAATCACGTGGATGCCATCATTCTTGTGATCGAGACTGCCTGAAAGTCACTCCTGAAAGCTGCAAGATCAACGAGCTAAACCCCGATCAGTCAATAGATTTAGGCGCATTGACTCTAGTATTTACGGTATTATTTCTTCTGGCGGTATATTATCGATTATCGCGTGACTAATCCTTTGATGCCTCACGGCGTGGCACATGGGAATGATTGCAGAAAAGCCACCCATTCTTGTTTAATTCGACTCGTCGCAGCAACAAGCAGTTCTCCCAGACAGGCAGGCCCACTTCACATACATTGAAAGTTAACATGTGCGATCGCATGTCCCAACCAACTGATTACTTGGGAACTATCTGGCTATCAAAAGACTCAACCTCACCAACGCAGGCAATCGGAGGTTCCAAGTGGCTGATACCATTCACGAACATAACGAATTAGGGCAACATATATGGAGTCTAAAGAATCTAACAGAACAGACCAAAGCTGCTGCTAAACGAGCTGAACAACACTCCCGTTCTATTGGGCAAGTTAGTCTGACCCAGAAATTATTGGATATCCAACGACAATTATGCATTCTTCAACTCAGACTCAAAGATTCTGAGATTCAGGAATGGACTGGAGAGCAAATGCATATACCCTTCTGAATCAACATGGGTAGTAACGGTTTAACTTCTCCATCACAGTACCAATAGCTACAACCCCCTTAAATCTGTCATAGTTGCGAATATCACTCGAAATCTATTCTTCAAGAGTTGCTGCAACTGAAAGAAAATAGCTACCCTTTTGAGGCTGTAAGTCAAAACTAGTAATAAAACGCTTGCAATCTGAGAAATAACGGTCTTTCCTCTCAATTAACTCGTGGATTAGACTTTGCATTTCCGCTTTAATGGTTTGGTCCATTTCAGAGGTTAGTTGAGGTAACATGCTGTCCATTGTTTCTTGCCGATTCTTTTTAGGTATTAAGGCGATATTCCAAGCTAGTACAGCAAGACCTAGCAAGCTTTCCACTTCTGCAAAATCATGGGCTGTTTCTTTGTAAGGTTCAACAAACGCCTGCAAAATCTCTGACATTTTGGCAACGCCCTGCGGATTCATAACCATGTTCTCAGAAAAATCTTTGCCAACTGTTTTCTTGACCTTTTTTCGCAGCCGCTTGTAAGATTTGTCGGCTGCTTGTCCATAATCCTGCTCTTGATGGATTAATTCACTAAAACCTTTTGATTTTCTAGCCATAAGAGTTTTCACGAATAGTTTATGAGATAGGAATTAAGTCGCATTGGAACATTACTGTCGCCAGAGATGAAGGCTGGCAATCAGGAAGAAGCCACCTATCACGACTAGCAACACAAAACGATGACCGTACATGGCTTATGCTCTGCATGAACCTGTTGACTCTATTCTCACTGCTAGAGGGTGTTAAAGCATAAAAGCTCAAAATAAAGACACCATAAGGATAGGCAGATTGCTAAAGAGATGCAAACCAACGGATCGGTACGATTTCCACCTCCCCATCAAAGCACCCATAGCAATAGACCCATCCAATTCACAAGGATTGAGTAGATAATATAAAGTCTATTCTTCGAGAGAAGAAGCAACGGAAAGAAAATAGCTATCCCCTTGGGGTTGCAAGTCAAAATTAGCAATATAGCGCTGACAGTCTGAGAAATAACAGTCTTTGCGCTCTATCAACTCATGGACTAAGGTTTGCAAAGCCGCTCCACTTTTTCGGTTCATCCCAGAGGCGACTTCTGACAACATGCTTTCTATAGCTTCTTGGCGGTCCTCTTTGGGTAATAAGGCGATATTCCAGGCAACAACAGCAAGACTCAGCAAGCATTCCACTTCTTCCAAACCATAAGCTGTTCCTTTGTAGGGATCAATAAATTCATTTAAAATATCGGACATTTTGGCAACGTCCTTCGGATTAATGGCTATGTCCTCAATAAGGTCTTTGCCAGTTGCTTCCTTGACCTTTTTATGCAACCGCTTGAAGGATTGAGCGGTTGTTTGTTCAACATCTTGTTTTTGATGGAGTAATTCACTAAAACCTTTAGATTTTCTAGCCATAATGGTTCTTCTGATGAGTCTTCTTGAGATTAAGCAACCAGATGCAAACTAGATTAACAAGAACAGGCCACTTGCTTCTTGCTATTGAGGTTGAGTCGCATGAAAGCTGATTTCTTGTATCCAGACATTGGTAAAATCTTCAAAATTTTCCCCAGGCACAAGGACATGGGTAGACTCGTGTAGGGTTGCAATAAATGCTTCGCGCCATAATTCCCAAGCCCGAATTGAGGGTAGCTCTAAATCTGCGCAGTATTCATGCCAGCTATCTTTCTGAAAAAGTGAGGGACCGTTGAGAACTTGCTTAAATTCAACTTCAATCAAGCCGAAATCAACCAGTTTTTGGATGAAAGGTGGATTTTTGAAGGGTGGCTTTCTGAGATCGGTGATCGGGGTTTCATAACAAAGCCGCACGGTCATCCCAGGATACTTCTTGGCTGTTCTCAGAAGCGCCAATTGAGTCTGAGTTAAGGACGGGATGCTGATCATAGTCTCACCTCACGCAGAATCATCTAACAGCCCTTACGGATACCCTTTGATACCCATAAGGACGCTACTTTCTAGTTCGATTTAGCTCAATCACCACCCAACCTTAAGCTACTGCCAGCTTATCAAAACCACCCAGCCCCCAGGTTCCCCCAGAGGCCAGGTCGCCAGTTGCTTGCCTAAGATTTAGCGGCTTCCCTCCTCATCATGCTAGAGAGCGATGATTCGACTTTCTTCTTAGCAGTCCGACGCTTCCCACCGCCACTAGCCACAACAGGAGCCGGGTCTTGAGGAACGGCCAACTCATCATCCAGTGGGTCAGGATCAACAGGTGGATCAAGGACTTGGACAGTGGATTCATCCTCTGTGATGATTGGCTCATCCTCAGCCACGGGTTCAATCTCCTCCAGGTCTTCAGTAATTTCAGGAGCCTGCTCCTCAGCCTCGACCTCAGAATTATCCTCGACCGGGCTGTCGGCCAGGAATGCCTGGGTCTGGACCTTGAACCAATCGATAGCCTTATCGTGAAGCTTCCAATGGGCATCAATCCGATCCGTGAGCTGGGACTTGATGAGCGCTTGGACGAATACTGTCTCTTGCTGACAGCCTTTGCGGTAGACCGCCACAGTTCGTTCCTTGACCTCCTCAAAGATGGGGCCATGCTTCTGGCTCACTTTGGATAGGCCCCAGGAGCAGAGGGCAGTGAAGTTTTTCCATCCTTGGATTTCCTTTCGGATAACGAACAGGAAGGCTTTGTTTGCAGCTAGGCCCACTTGGGTAGCGGCAGTGTCGATGACTTCGGTGTGGTCGGCTTGTTGGATTTTGACAGAAGTTATCAATTTCATGAGTGTTGTCCTTTGAATAATGAATAGTGGAACGACTGGCATGTGCAACCGAGTCGGCCATGTGGATATTGAGAAAATGCAAAGGCGGTCTTTGGGCCTCGCGTGAGAATATACCCTCGGGAGAAATCAGGCTCGATGTGGAGCCGTGGTGAGGTAATTTTGAGAAAAACTTTGGGTGGGAATGCCCCACTGCCTAGCCACTAGGGTAGCGTGGATAGCTTGGTGCTACAAGGATTGGGGGATTAGAGTTTCTGATCGGTGGAGGGAGGATACTAGGCAGAGCTAATGATTAGTGTGCAGGTGGTGAGAATTCTAAAACCTAGAGCTGTGGACAACTAAATGACGAGTTCTGTCGATAGATAGCCATCCTTCCTTTCGCAGTTCACCAAGAACGCGAGTGGCCGTCACACGAGTGACCCCCGCCAGATCTGCAATTTGTTGATGAGTTAATCGAACCTTAATTCGAATACCTTCTGGGGTCTGCTCCCCTATTTCTTTGCTAAGCAACAACAGCAACTCCCGACAGCGAGCGCTCACAGGATGGAGATGAACCAAGGCTAGCAAGTCTTCTGCCTGCTGTAAACGCCGATTGAGTTGAGACAGAATTCCTTGTGCCAGTACAGACGATCGCTCCAGTTCTATCTGAGTGATCCGCATCAGCACTACATCAGATAACGCAATCACTTCATAAGGGTCAATCTGGGTGAAGGGCAAACCAAAGGGCATCTCTGGATAAGCCAATCCCAGGATCGCCTCATTCCCCTCACTATCGAAAGTCCGTAGTTGAAGGATTCCCCGGCAAACCACCCAAAGTTCTTGAGAATGCAACGGAATCGTGATACCCCGCTTAAATTCGTAGGTTTGGCGTCCCTGATAGACCTCTTCGAGTAACTGCGACCCATTGTTGGGGGATAAAGTAGGTAAAATCTGGGTTGGTGGCATGGGTGAGTCCTCTGATGTAGCCTTTACACTCAAATCTCAATGTTGGGGTTAAACCTGAGTTAAGAGTCATTCTCAATAGAGTTACAACTAATCCCTGCAGAGTCATCCTAAATATCAATTCAACGTCAAACTATATCCGCTGAAATTCATATTTTACGTATGCTAGCAATTCTGTCGTAAAGTTGTCAGGTTTTCATTTCATATTCACAGTTGAGAAAATTATCAATATGATCTTCAACTAAATTCATTGAGATTTACTTATTTTCAACCACCCAGTCATGCATTACAGGCCAAGACTGGGACAAAAATATCGATACTCTGATTACGTTATTGTCGAAGCGGAATTAGGCTCGATCTATGATGAAGCTAGCCTTTCCAGGTGCCCCAGATGGCTTATCCCCTCTCAGCCACTAAACTCATCACCTACCAGCAGTGCCCCAAAGCCTACAACTTCAGATATGAGCGGGGACTCTCTTCACCCTCTGCCTTCGGTTCGCCTGCCTTTGGGATTGCCCTTCACAAAACTCTCGCAGATATCTACAAAGACTGGAATTACGATTACCCCCTGCCTTCCCTCGATTGGTTTACCGTTTGCTGGCAGCACCACACTGGAGAGATGAAACCTGCTCAGATTCATGAGGGGTGGATGGCCTTGCAGCTCTATTACGAGAAATACGTTGCCCCGCTACCCCAGATTCGTAAACCACTTGGCGTCGAGGGCAAGATCAAGGCCAGCTTCCAGGTGAACAATATCGAGTTTTCCATCACAGGTCGTTATGACCGCTTAGACTATACCGATAATGGCCTGGAACTGATTGACTACAAGACGAGCAAGACGATTGGCCCGTCTGATGGAATTGATCTACAGCTAGGACTTTACTTTTTGATTCTGGAACAGATCTACCCAGAAGCACTTGAAACGCTGAGTTTGATTTATCTACGGCAAGGTCAGAAAGTTTCATTTGATGTGACGCCTGAGCATCACCAGCAGGTACGGGAATTGATCGGGGACATCGCGGTAAAGCTCAGAGCAGATGATGAGTGGAAACCGGAAGTTGGTGAACACTGCAACCACTGTGGTTATCAGAAGTACTGTCCCGCGAAGTCCAAGAAGCCAGAGCCATTACCAGAGGGGACGAAGGAAGCGCGGCAGGTTCAATTAGTGTTGGGATTGTAATCAACACTTTAGTCATCCAAAGATGAGAATCTAAAAAAAAATGGCACACTACAATTTCATTACAGTTTGGGACATTGATGCCCCTATTGAGGACGTTTGGGAGCAACTGATTCACTCTGAAGATTGGCCTCAATGGTGGCCTGCTGTCCAAAGTGTTATTGAATTGGAAAAAGGGGATGAACAGGGGATTGGCAATATCCGTGAATATCATTGGAAAACTCCTCTCTCCTATGCTTTAAGCTTTAAAACTCGTTTAGTTCGCATTGAACCACCAATACTGATTGAGGGAATTGCAAGCGGAGAAGTGGAGGGAAAAGGAATTTGGGAACTTCAATCCATACCTAAAGGGACTCGCGTCCATTATTACTGGATTGTAGTGACAACCAAACTCTGGATGAATCTACTAGCATTGCTGCTTAAACCACTCATGGAGTGGAATCACAATGCAACTATGAAACAAGGTGCCCAAGGTTTAAGCCAAAGGATGGATACAGAGGTAACTTGTCAGGAGATGGCTGATTCCTAAGCTTTGGAAGTAAAGATCATGCAAGCTTTGATGATGCCCTTCAGTCGCAGTTGTAATGTTGTGATTTAGAGGGAGCTAGGAAATATGCCAGGGACTCTTGATCGAGCAACCAATAAACCCTATAAACACCTACGACTAGCATCTCCCAGCAAGAAAACATGGACGAGTTGCTGTGCAAATGCTATCGGTACTACCCAATGAGCGCAGCCCACGATCAGATACGCCTCTGGTTCTCCGGTGAAATAATAATCGAGACTGACGTTGCATTTGTTCACTGAGTCATAAAACATACAGGACAACTCAAAAAACTTGGTTGGGGCCATTTCCAGATTCACAAAGCCCTCAATGATAACTTCTGAAGTCTTAAAGAGTTGGATTTCGATCTTCAAGTGTCCTGGCCCAGATATTTCCAAAGTCTGAGATTCCATGCCGACTTGAGTCTCAGGCTTCAGACCTACTCGCCACCCTTCAATCTCCTCACTCCTCATCCGCAAATCACCTCCATTATCCAAACTCTGGGAATTCCCGCACTCGAAGATCCTTGGGCCATTCCTCAGCATCTCCACCCTTCGCAGAACGGAGCTTTGGAACACCCACGGGATTACTGCCAAGCTGCTTGATAAACACGGGGATATTGGCTGACTTGCATTGGTCTCGAATCAAGCGAATCCAAGCCACATCACAAGGCCGAGCGCCTGGGCCAGACTCACCCCCGGTGATGCACCAGATCGGAGACGATGATGCCAGATTAAGGTCTACTGCTTCCAATAACGGCTCACAACTCAAAAACCGGATGGAGGCTGGTGTTTGCCCGAGCAAAGGAATTCGCTCGTCTGCGGCCTTTTGGTTCTCAACTGATACACCTAACCAAAGATTAGATAGGGGCCAATCCCACTGACATGATTCAAGGTCGGCTAATACCTTGTGGTTGACATTGGCGGATCGGCCCTTATCAACAGCGGCAATCCGAATTCTATTTTTGGCACTCCTGAGATAATCCCGCATTCGTTTTGGCCGTTTGGTTAGCATCTGTACGGTAACCTGGGGGTTGAGCGCGATTGCAGCAAAGATCTGATCCAGCCACTCGTCTTTAACCGCTGAATGAAACGGGTCAGACATCGAGGGCATGAATACTCGGGTCGGTTTGCGGAACTTGAATAGCTTCTCCAACTGCTCAGGGACAAAGTTCACCTGACCCGTCCAGTTCCCTTTCTCATCGACAACACCGTGATACTGAGGAAATTGTTGCAGTCGTCCTGACTTAGAAGCTCTGGCCGCATAACAATGTTCACAACCGCTGCTTTTTGCTCCCTTGGCTCTAACCTTTGTACAACCCACCAAACAGTTGATAGTATGATCGGTCCATTCGATAGTGGTCATGTCTGTTTCTCCAAAAGTTTTTATCAGGCTTGCTTCAGCCCTATACTTCCGCTCCCCAACACTCCCAACCCGGACGAGGGCACCGAGAGAACAACTCGATACGCTGACCGCCCAAGGCATCCCCCAGTCGATCCGCCATCTGGTAGAACTCTTCTGGCTTTTGAGAGTGCTGACCAAGGGGAGCCTGGAATGCGGTGGGAATATTAGTCAATCCCAGTGCCATAAAGGTTTTAGCCTTTCCTTTGCGGCCTATAAGAACGTGTTCAGTTGCATTTCGACCGTAATGTCCTACACCGAATCTAATCTTGGACCTGTCTAATGTCGTCTTCACCCACGTATGTATGGCTTTGTACTCAAATCCCCATGCCTCCATAACTCTGAACGCCACTGGCAGATGGTTGTTTGTCGTCCACAACAACAAATATGAATCTGGAGCGGCAATCGAACTCACGGGCATTGCCATGATTTCTTCATCAGTCATCGCTGGGTAAGGGCACCGTCCCCGATGGGTTTTGTCGGATTCCCGGAGATGGTAGCTCCAAGGTGGATCAGCCGCTATCAGGGAGAATGCACCCACAGGGAGGAGTGGGGTATTCGGAATAAGGTTGAGCGTGATGGCAAGCTTCTGCTGCCCACGCTTATCGGTTGGTGCGTACATGGTTTTCATGGGTGATTCCAATGATGAATAAGGTTGTCATGGGGAGAGTGGCAGCACTCACAGACGACCGCTCTCTGTCTGGTCAAGTCATTCAAACCAGCGAGAGCTGCTTGACCTTCCCGGTTGCCTCTTGCCAGGTCTGCTCAAAGTAATTCGGTCGATGCACCTTGTTCTGGATAAAGCCAGGGGCCGCAACCCAGAACCCTTCACAGGCCAGGGACTCATCGGGGTTTCTTTGATAGTCATAAGCCCTGGTATAGGTCGGGTCTGAGGTATCGCAAGCACAGCCGTGTTGCTTGGCAATCACACTCACTTGGGTATCAGCAGCACGACGAGGCATCGGATCAGACACTCTCATGACTCGCCTACTGATCTGCTTGCCTTGATAAATGCGCTCGACTCGGTAAACAGCCCAATCAATTGAGTCCAGGTGATTTACGGCCATGTCCCTGACGAATTGGGGGGCAACCTCCCAGGCAGAGCGACTGGCATATAGCTTCATTCTGGGATTGAGAGCAAGCGCAGCAGCTTCCAAGGTCAGGGCATACTGGCCCGCCTCCGGTTCAGACTCCCAGCGCTGGCCCGCCTGTTCAGGCCTGCAGAATGGGCAGAACACACAAGCTGACTTGAGCCAATCCGCCCCGGTCTTCTCACGGATATAGTCAATGCAAGTCTCCCTGTCCCAGCCCCACTCTTGGAGCGGAAATCGGTAGTCTGACCCCATGCAAGGATAGTCCACGCACTTGGCTGAGCGCTTCTCTTCTCCCTTGGCATAGCCCAGGTAAGGACCGATAGCCTCACCAGAGAGATGATCCGTTATCCAACTATCGATGACGACACCTTTGAACTTCATGGCACAGGTATGCGCTCCACTCACGGGTTGGCTGGTGCCCGCAATTCTCAGGGAATGGCCGAGAGTGTAATCGCCTTCGATATGGCAGATTTGGGGATTTCGAGTGTCGCTGAGGACGGTGTAGCCATCTTTTTTAGAGTGGCCCGCCTTAGCGACCTGGACAAAGCGGATCTGGCGCTGTCGGAGCAAGGGCAAGAGGTGAGTCTCGACCAGACTCTTGGTGGATTGATGTTCGTTGCCTGTCTGAGCGGTTATCAATATCAGATCATCAAAACTCGCAAAAGGGCGGGTTCGGGGGTTATAAATCCAGGAAAGCAAAATTGCGGTTGAGTCAACTCCTAAACCCCAATTAAGTACATGGATCATGAGTGACTCCTGAAAACATCGCCCAGAAAGAAATAAAGAAACATGCCAAAGTAGATGGATTGCCAGAGCAGCCACCAGACAAGGGTGTAGCTATTCATGATTACCTCCCGAGTTTTCAGAATCCAGATAGAAACTGAAATATTTGTGGTTTCAAAAATTGGGGGATGACAGGGATTCCAGGCAACGAGTCAGAATCATCCGCATCACTGGTGGAGTGACAGCGTTGCCAAGCTGTTTGACCCTCTCTCGCTTATTTCCCAGAACTTTGTAATCCTGAGCAAAGGCCATTGCTGCCTGGATTTCATGGGGCTGCAACATGCGGAAATAGCAATCCTCAACAGAAATAGAATGATCCGGTTGCACCAAGGCATGACGATCCGCAGCAGTAATAGTGGGAATGGCAGCATCCATGCCACAGACCTGATCTGAGCCGCTGTAATAGCTGGTTAGAAAGGGTTGAACCAGAGAATTATGGTCAACTGTGGTGATTGTGGGCAGTGGATCACGGATGCTAGCAGCCTGTGCCCCGGTGTAGTTCCGCACAATAAACGGTGTTGCCAAGGCCATTGTTTGGCGGGCAGTGTGGGTGGGAAGAATCCCCTCCACACTCCGAACCCGACTGCTCGTGTCATTGCCGTAAGCCGTTTCCACCAGGACAGGATTGTTGAACTTCTGCAGCCCTTTACGGATGCGCTCTAGGGTCGCTGGCTTCAAGGGTCGTTTGCGTTCACCTACTTTGGTACTGGGATAGCTCCAGTCGATAGCTGTGTGTGCCGGGGTATAGTATGGCTCCACCACCTGGGCACAACTAGGACAGCGGTATACATATTGATTGCGCTTGCCGTAGCGCCCCCACTTCTTAAATGGGTTTTTCCAGGACTGAATAGCCTCGACTTCACCGCATTGGGAGCAGTGGGCCAGCGGGGTAAAGCTGAGGTTAGGTTTGGGGTTGTTTCTCCTCCAGAAGACGATGTACACCCGGTCTCTGCTTTGAGGTGCTTCAGCAAACATGCTGTTGAAGAAGACTGCCTCATGGTCATACCCCAAGGTATGCATGGCATTGAGCCAGCTATCGAACAGTATCCAGTGGCGCACCTCGACCACGTTCTCGACAACGACAAAGTTGTACTGATGAACCTCTGAAAATCTGACGATGTCCCATAAAGTAGCCCTTGACCTTTCTTCAGCCGGGTCAATGGTTTGGGGGTTGAACAAGTCCATCTGGCCCAGGTTCTTGCGCTTTCTCCCTTTGGCTAAACTATGGTTTGTGCATTCAGGGCTAGTAATCAAAATATCGGTACTGGGATAGCGGCGAGGGTCGCAAGCGCTGATGTCTGTGCAATCATGAGCCGTATTAGGGAAATTGGTGTTGTGGGTTTCCACTGCCTTCTCCCAATGATTGATTGCCATGACGATTTCACAGCCTGCTTGGGCAGCACCACTACTCGAACCGCCACAGCCGCAAAATTGATCGGTGACGGTGATATAGGATTTCTTCTTCATGACTAAGCCCCCAAACGATTGCATTCTCGACAGAACCCTTTGCTATCGAGATGTGAGGGTCTGTACCACTCGCCACAGGCACGGCATTGCTGCTTAGGCTTTGGGCTAAGACTTTGCTTGATAGTTTGAACAATCCGATGCAGAAAGCTGTGTTCTGATTTCATTGCTATTTCTCCTTAAGTCGGGCCTGCGTCCTCCCCAAATGCGCCCGCAGGCAGAGTCCAGGCATTCGGGTCAATGAGGATGGGTGCTGTATAGTCTTGGCTCAGGGCTAGCTGGAGCTGGTCAGGATGCTGGTGGATGGCCTCATAGACCTTGCCCTTGGTCGCCATCTCTGGGATGGAAAGCTTGTTGTCGATGGTATGCTGAAACGCTTGCTCGTACTGGTGCAGCCGCTCTGTGCGTTCTGGTGAGATGGCTAGATTGGAAGCCCATTGGTTGGGTGAGCCAAAGATACAGAACTGGCAGCTCAACCGCCCCCAGCCCAGATGGTAGGCAGGATGGGCCTGCACTCCCCAGCGCTGGATTGTTCCCCAGATTTGCTCAGTGGTATAGGCATGGACGGGACGCCAGTGGTCAATATGACGCCTGAGCTTATGGCTGTCCCGCCGATCAGTCCGGTGAGGCTCAAAACTCTGATACTTGGCCCTAGCTGCACTCTCCTGCGCCCGTTCCCCTGTGACCACCAGAGTTCGGGAATGGTTGAACCGGGATTGGTTGGCAATGGCGGTGCTAAGAACATCAATCTTCAGATACGAAGAACACCAGCGGGTTTTGAGGTCAGCGGTTTTGGCAGGAAACTTGCACCGAGTTCCAGGCTTGCCTTGCCCTCCAGAAACTTGCTCTCCATCAGGCGTTTCAAAGTGCGTGGGTGCCTTGGGTTGGTCCTTGCGACACATTTCGCGTTCTAGCCCTCCCTCCAGCCAACTCATATACAGAGGAAGGTCGAAGGCTTGGGCAAATTTGCGGCAGTAGTTCTCAGTGACAGGCCAGTCAAACAAAGTAGAGCTTTGGGGGTTGACTGGAGTATTGCTTAGACCATCGACAAGGTGGTGATGCAACTCAATCTTGCTCCTGTCCACTCCCAGCTCCATCAACCGGAGCAGACAACAGATAGAGTCCTTGCCTCCAGAGAAGGCAACGATGATGCAGTCATAGGTGGACAGATCAGGGAGCGTCGAAACACCGGGCACCTGGAGGGGCAAGACCATTTGGGTGGCGCTCATGATCCTGCCCCTAACAACACAACTTGAGTCGAACAGCGGGGCGTAAATCTGTGATTTTGACTGTGGTGAAGTTCTTACTCCACTCCCCGGATTTGTCCTTGGCAATCATCAGAACGTGCTGTCTGGAGACTGTTGAGAACACCTTGAGACGGGTGCCATTCTGTCTCCTGAGCGTTCCGAGGAAGTACACAAGATGATGCTGAGGCGAGTACACTAAATCGCTCATGGGATTTTCCTCCAGTATTCAATTGGTTAATTTGGGTTGTGGCTACCGTTAAAGTTCGAGATAGGTGACGGCAAATGCACCTTCAATATCTGCAGTGCATTTTCTAAAGCAGATGCAATCACCGTCTGGTTCTAGGAAGTACTCCATCCAATATTCATGGCGAACCTGATGAGCTTCAGCAGGGCAATCTGGATTGACGGCCTGAGCAAAAGTGGCTGGATCAAAATGACCGAGGGCATAGCAGCCTTGCAAGCCACCAATCCAATCACAGCCCACTTCCCGTAATTCCAGAACTTCGATCATGGGACTGTCTCCTATTTCTATTCATAAGCAAACAAAAGGATGAAGTTGCCACCCTTCTGTTGAGGTCGCGATTTTGCTGTGGTGGCTCACCCAAATCTGGCGGACATTGGGCAGATAAAATATAGATGTATTCTTCTCCGGCAACTCCCCAAACGGTGGGTTGCCCTTTATTTCGAGTTCTCAAACTTGGGCCAAGACCTTCAGGCCCACCTCCGTTTCGTCTCCTTCGTCCATCTCTCGTAGATTCTTCAGGTATTCTGGTGTTGGATAAATTCCCCGTGGTTTCCCACAGTCTTCACAGAGCCAACGACAATAGGGGCGACCAGAGGATTTATGGATCAATACTTGGGATGAGATCGCAAACTTCAGTTGATGACAACTATGGCAACGACGAATTCTCGGCACCTCTTGGAGCCGCACAGGTTGATATTGAAACATGGTAGATTTCTCCTAGATAGAAAATCTCAAAGATTCAACTTGAGGCGATTCTTACTAGCTGGAATCGCCTCATTTTTTATTCGATTGATTCACTACAGCCCTAGATGCCAGCGTCCTTGTGCTTCCACTCCAGGTAGGATTTAATGACATCGCCGTGGCAGGCCAGGGGAGCACACCAGCAGAGCAACTTCACTTCTGGCATGGCCTCCAGCTTGGCTAGCTCTGCCATCACTTGAGTACGATTGGGGCGCTTCCACATGCCAGACACAGTGACGTTGTATTTGTCAGCCAGACCTGGGACCACATCAACGGGATTGGCTCCCAGGTTGGCGACTTCATGGAGGTATTCACGGAACGCTGCGACCACTGCCATTCGCTCAGATTCATGGAACATATGAAAGGGATTACCAAGGACGCTGGCACGGTCGCAGCGGTAGCCCTTGACATTGCGATTATGGCGAAGATTAATGACGGTGATTGTCATAATGATTCTCCCAAAATAAAGTGGGAATCAAGACTACTTAAATTGCCCTAATTCTTCATAAATACAGCAGTCATGAAAATGCAGAAATGTATAGATAGTAAGGATTGTCTTGGTGAACGTGATAGATTTATAGGCATGAAACAGAAGCATTTTATGCTTTAGTCGGGGCAATTTTCCTGACTATGGATTGCCCTTTTACTCATTCGGCTAGACTAGTTTGTCAAAACCCACAATATAGAATCTGAGACTGTGTTAAATTTCATTCAGATTGTATGAACAGCAATCATTTGAGGGCGATCTAATATACTCCAGGTCGCCCTTTTCCATACCGCTTTGTCATCCTTCACCTCAATTGGGGCATCCTCATAGTTGTGAGTACGGATAACTACTTCAAAACCATCAACGAAATAGATCTCGACAGCTTCTCGTTACTGAAGCTGTCTTTTTTGTCTCAAGCTCCCCTCGCACCAGGCCATCCAAGATTTCGCCAACTGGCAATCACTGACTTCATCCGGTAGCTCTGCCCAGAACAACTCGAAGGCTTGCTGAGCCTGCCAGAAATACTCAAAATACCCCTCGCGCACCGACCAGTTGCACAACAACAAATTGCGGAGAAACAGAGCTTGGTAAGGATGAAGGCGACCGGGGTAAACCGGAAAACCCTCATCCTCACAGAAGCCCTTGATATCTTCCCGGCAATACTCCGTTAGAGTTTTCAGTGCTTGCCAGTCGATGGTCAGGTTCATATTCCAAACTTTTTCTGAGCAGAGATGAACAAGGTGCTAGCCGCACATTTGAGCGTTTCTTCACTAACTCCAGACTCCCCTAGCGCTCTGGATGCCTGTTTGAAACAGAACGCATAAAGATCAGCCCGACTCGTGATGTAACTTGCGATCGCACTTTTCACTTCTCCTTCCAACTCCCCAGTATCCAGGGGTGGTGTCTCGACCACCGGGGACTGACCCGGAGCCGGGGCTTGCTCGACCAGGCTGTACTTCCCTTTGGCATCCTTAGCGACCTGAACAGGTTGGCCTTTGCGGAGAGCTTTGAGCGCTGCATCATCGGGATTACCCCAAATCTTTATATCTTCTCCATCAGGGAGTGTGATTTTTGCATTAAGTCTTGGACCATGCTGGGTATCCCATTCTTTAGCGGGAAATTTGACCTTAGCAGTTAGTATTTGTGTCATTGTTCTGCTCCTTCTAATACGTCCATCAGTCCTGGCAAACTCTCATTGGCAGCAGCCAGCAGATCAGGAGGAATCACCGATAACACTTGGGGAGAGAACCCCCAGATCAAGATTGCCGGGTCCAGTTGTCCAGCCCTGGCAAATGCAATTGCTTGATCAATCGATAATTGACACCAGGCATTCTCTGGATGGGGAGCTGGTACAGGAGGCAAAGTCGGTAGGGTAGTAGTGGTCATAGGATTTTCTCCAGATAGGCGAAACCCCCAGCGAATCAGCCAGGGGAATTAATAGGTGTGAAATAAATTAATAGGTGTGATACGAGGGGATTGGGAAGCGCTTGGTGGAATAAAGGATAACTATTGTGCTTTTTCTCGTAACCCTTCTAGCTCATGAATCCAATGCTCAATCATACTCAGAACGTGGTTACGGCTAGACCAATCACCGTTAAACCCTTGAATTGCATGGGTTTGCAATTCCTTCAAAAACGCTATGTCTTTTTTGATGTCTTGTTGCATGGTTGAGTCCCCATGAAGAATTTAGTGCTAATCGATTCAGGAGTACATGGCTGAGATCGCATAGTCTCTGCTTTAAACCCTGCTCCAATACACTAGCCGCAACCCCATCGCAGCAACATACTCCCTGATGACCGACCCAAGGCATTCCTGGGTTTGGGCTTGCTGGAAATCAATCAACTGGAAGGAGCGGCCATTCCAGACTTCGATTTTGGCAGCGTGAATTTTCATGGGATTGCCTCCGGTGATTCAGAAGGAAGCCCCCCGGCAGTGAACCAGGGGGCTGATTAGTGTGAGGGAAAAAGCAAGGATAAGAAAAGAAAGAGAAAAGTTTGGGGGGGGGAGGGGGCTGTTAATTGGGTTGCAAGGTTTGGATGTATCCTTCCAATGATTTAAATAGGGAAAACCCCGGACAGGAGATGCCGGGGTTTTAGGGAGTAACCGAAGATCGAGTGACAAACCCAATCGGTGAGAGAAGAAACTCAAAAATGAAGTATTGAAGCTTAAATACTAGATAATGCTACTTATTTGTTAGGTATTAGACTACATTTCTAGACCTAATCAAGTTGTAAATCTGGGTACATATTAATCAAGTTCTCAACCAATCAGGGAAAAGGACGAGAAGCTGGCATCAAGCTTTGGGAGCTGCAAACCCTACCCTGGTACGATCCAGGATGGTTTGGACTGCTCTGATGCCAAGGGGATTATCAAGCCTGAGACTGGGATTTTGAGAATTCGGGTCAAGGACCCAAGCGATACCTTCAAAGCGTTTCCCGCACTCCACAGCAGCATCAACCCTGATTTGGTCATCGACCCAGACATAGGCATAGGTTATCTTTGGAGGCATGGGTCCAGCTCAATGAAAGGACATAGCAAAGCACCCTAGCAGAAAGGGCCAGGGTGCTTTGCAAGTATTGGGTGAAGGGATGGGGCTAGCTCAACACGGCGGGAACGATGATGGCAATCACAGCCGTTGCAATCAAGCCAAAGGCCAAGTTAATGAGCAGTTTAGAGGCTTCCCAATAGGTATCTGTTCGTTCGTTGGCGGATCGAACGTCTTTATCAAGAGCTTCGACCTTTGTTGTTAGCTCCTGAATCTGGCTCGACATCGTTGTTAAAGCCTGTTCGATCGGATTATTACTTTCAGGGGTAGATGCTGTCATTGCAAGCTCCTTGGTTACTGTCATTGTATCAATCGAAGAAGAAAAGCACCCCAGCCCGGAAGCCAGGATGCAGAGGAATGTGGGCCTATTGCTCGTCATATAGCTGTTGCAGTTGGTCAACCTGAGAAGGACTCAGGTCCAACTCCCAAACAACCTTGAACTCAGCTTCGGGATATTCGCAGCCTCCGTCAATGAGTTTATTGAGCATCTGTAATGCTCTCTCTATAAGACTTTCCATAATCACGTTCTCTGATTATTCCTGAAACAAAGCAGGGGCAGGATGCCCCTTGCTTGACCTGGAACTAACTCTAGGTATCTTCTGGGTGGGTATCAGGGACGAAATGACGGGAGTCTCCAGAATCAAAAGGCTGATGCTGGTAGCCATCCTGGGTCGGGACTGAGAGCCATTTCTTAGGAGTAGTCCAAGGCTGACTTAATTCAGCGTCAGTTCTGGGTTGCCAAGCTTGACTCATTAAATCGTTTAACATTGGCTCATACCTCTTAGTAGGTGTACAAGTGAGAGCCGCTGAAGTTCTGCCAGGAAGGACAGCGGCTCTTTCAATGAAAGTTTTTGAATTTGTCTCTAGTTTTTAGCCTTAGTCGGCATCGCCTTACGGTCGCGGCACCAGCTACAGGTGTTTGCTAGCAGTTGGGGGAAGGTCGCTGTCGCCCGGTCTTTTGTTGTTTATCTATGATTGTATAGTACAAAATTAGGCCAGAGAAGTCAAGCATTTTTAGGCGTTTTTATATAAAAAATCCCGATCATTGACCGGGATTTAAATAAGATTCTCTGTTGTATCGCTTAACTCTGTTTTTCAGCCTTTTTTCGCTGGTAATACTTTTTCATCCACTCTCGTTTATATGCCTTGCGAGCCTCTGTTTGCTCAAAACGCTCCTGAGCTTCCTTGACTTTCTGTTGGCCTTTCTCAGTAGATTGATATTTCTGCACTCCTTTACGCAAGACTTCTTTGCCCTTCTCAGTTTGAGCATATTTTTTGCTTGCCCGTTTCTCGGCTTCGCTGCTTGCCAAGGCTCAATCTCCTCTACTCAAGACACTATTCGTACAGTGTAGTGTTTTCCTGATCCAAGCTTCCAGCCCCAGCATATAAGCCAGGGCTGGAGAACTGCTATCGATGTGTTTTGTACTCAACTGAGAACGGGAAACCACCCAACGCTTGTTCTAGTTGCTCTATTACCTCCACAGAAATCGGTGACTGCCAACCAAAGCTAAACACCAGTGTGTGCGAGTAAAAGATGCAGTTTTCAGTATTAACGCCGTGGTCTAGGAGCCAGGTAAACCCGTCGAATTCCGTTTGTGCTTTCGTTATGGCCTTGTCATACTCCTTTTTGATATCAACCCGCTTTTTCTCCGCTTGCTGTTGCTGACGTGCAGCGTTGGCCTTGGTTTGGGCATCGACAATTACGGGAACCAAGAACTGTTGCTCATCCTCGGTCAACTTTGCACGTTTGGATCTGCGCTGATCATCAGGCATCAGCCGCAAGAGGTGATAACTATCAGGGGAGAGATAAGGTGAGCCGATGCAGTGATCGCAAAAGACTAGCTCGGTATCGTGGGGGTGTTTGTGGCCGCAATAACCACAAGATTTTGGCAAGGTGGGATCTGGCTCAGGCTTGGACACTGGAGGGGCGACCGGGACAGGCTCTAGAACTGAATCCAGTTCTCGTAAAGCTTTGAGGACTTGATCCACTGCATAGCGACCAGCACTGTTCAATCTACGCTGAAAAATTCCCTCTCTCGTCCGGTTGAAGGATTGACCTTTGACGATTCTGTAAGCAGGCTTGGTCAGACGCCGATCAAAGTCGAGCTGAATCCGGTTCACAACATTATTTTCAATGACGGTGACGCCCAGATCATCATGGCGGGTTTCTGCTGATTCTCCTTGCTCTGCTATGCGTTCGAGGTCAGCCTTTAACTGTTCAATCCGTTGTTTTGTATTGCGGATCGTGGCGTTATTGTTGGTTAAGGAATAATTGGGGTATCCAATTCGGCCACAAAAATCTGGGGTCAATAATTCTTGCGCTCTAGACTTGCTGATATTAGCCTTCTCCGCTACGGCCTTGACTCGTGCCTCTCCTTCAAGCTTTTTGGTTGAGCGGATGATTTTGTTAATCCGCTTCATCTCATCTTGGAGTTGTTGCAGCCCTTCAAGTTTGTGTTTCAATTTTGCGATCGCGTCAGGATCGTCCGAAGAAATTGCAGTATTATTCTGGATGCCCTCAAGCTTATCCTGGTAACGCTGGGCAGTATCAGCGTGTTCCGCAGCTTTGTCATAGTTTTGATTGACGCGCTTGCGGTAAGCCCGATCTCCCTTCTCAGAATGGTGACCCACGAGGATCGGCTGTCCAAGGGGGATGGCTGAGGCCATCTTTGAGGCAGTCTCATAACGCTGTTGGGACTCTTTCTGGTGCTTTTCAGCTAGTTCCTCGTAGCGTTCAATCTTCCGCTCTTTCTTGTCTTCAACGTGCTGGCGACGTTGCTCTAGAACGTCTTGAACGACTTCGGGATTATTCATGATGGCAATTCCTATGATTGATGGGATGTGGCGAGTGGGCGGTTTGATGGCACCGCTTAGGCCAAAGAATTAGGCAACAGAGGACGTTTGAGACTCAAACAGCGGTAACCCTGAAAACTGGGGGATGCTGGTTATGTCCACTCTGACGCCAAGCATCAACCTCGCGGCTTGCTCAAGGATCTGGTCGTCCCAGTACAAGAAAGTATTGCTCTCTTCCATGAACTGATAAATGCATTCCATGATCCGGGTTTTCGCAGGGCCAATAGTCTTGGTGTATTGCAGTTGAGCGTGCAGATTGCCATCAGAGCTAAGGGATTGCATCAAATGATAAAGCGCCACAGAAGCGAACCCCTCATAAGGCTGAAAGAATTGCTGTTCATCGCTCAGGGACCAATCACGCAGTTGCAGAAGCAGGGTAGATACCTTTGTTCCCTCAAAACGAGTGGGATTGTTCTCGACATAGCCGCACTTGCCAAGTAACCTTTGCAAATTCATCGCACTGCTATTGTTGCAATTGCAGGCAATCGACTCGGGCACAATCGCCGCAAGGGTGCCATTGTGCTTCAATGCTGCATGAGCCTTGAGAACATGTTGAACCCAATTGAAGCCCTCAAACGGGGGATTCATCGCAATCAGGTCATAGCGTTGTGTTAAGTTGACGCTTAAAAAATCCTCGCCCACGACATCAAATCCCTGGCCCTTCAGAATCTCCTGATTGATAGGATCAATCTCGTAGCAATCAATGGTTGCGTTTGGGTATCGTTCCCGTAGCTCTCTTGCGATCGCACCTTTGCCCGCTTCAGGTTCCAGAATGGTGAATGGAAAGTCTGACGCTTCGGGGAAGTCTGCAATAAGGAGCAAATCATCAATTGCTGCCTGTGGCGTTTCAAACAGGCTGTAAGGGTTAGTCTTGGGATATCTCCCTTGCTCTAAGAGCAATTGAATCTGGTCAGATGGGTCTTTGAAGCTCTCGTGATAAGAGCCATTCCAGAAAATACCCAGACTATGGATCAGGGGCTTGAATGCTGCATAATCCTTTGTGGACATCTGGACTGAAAGATCAACTCGATAGCTATTGCCATTACTGGAAACTTGAGCAGATTCCAGCGCCTCTCTATGTATAGACTTGAGGCGTTTTGAAGAAAAAATGATGGTCATGATAATTCCCTTCGTGGCGAGTGGGGATGAAAACGGGAGGGGGCAGAGGTGCCCCGGATGGTCTAGAACGGTTCGTCTGCTTCATCCTCAGCTCGGAGCTGGCGAGATGTCGGCACCGTTTGCCAGTCGGCAAGTCTGGAGCTAGGACCGTACTCGGACAGCACCCAGGTTCTGAGCCGATCACCTAATGAACCGACTCTGTTCTTGACAATGAAGTAGATTTCCTCAAGTTCACCACCGTCACGGACTCCAGGCCAATGCTCGACCTGACCGCAGACTAGGGTCACTTCAGGATAGAGAGGATCGGTAATCTGTTCGTCAACCTGTTTCTCAAGTTGCGTTAATGTAGTAATCATCTGTATTTCCTTTGGTAAATGGTTTACAGAGAGAGCCGCTGAAGATCTGCCAGGAAAAGCAGCGGCTCTTTTTCAATGAAAGTTTTGTCTCTATCCTTTGATTGCTTCTTCTAGCTTCTTTACCCAGTCTGGAAGACCTTGTGCTTTGCCTAGAAGATCATGTCTCTGGACTATTTCGGTGGAAGCCTTTCGGGGCGCTTGCCTTTCCTTTTAGTATGCTATTATTGTACACAAGCTATGCACAGCTTGTCAACACATTTACCCCAAGTTGTGTTTATGCTGTTGCTAATTTCATGCTAAAAAGGAAGACAATAATGGCAAAGGTAAAACTTGTTTATAAGCCATCTATGGCAGAAACCAAGCGTCCTCGTGTTGTGGCTTATCTTGATGACGAGGAAATGAAACAAAAACTTGAGATTTTAGCGGACAGACGATGCCGATCTGTTAGCAATCTTCTGCTAGCTCTTGTCAGAAATGAAATTGAACAGGCTGAAAAGTCTGGCGAGATATAACCAGAACTCAACACTCGCCTCATTAAGAGAATGGCTAAACCAGGACAATCAACTAGGAGAATGGCCCGACAAAGAAGGCTCAAAGCTTTCTTATCTTTCGGGTTAGCTCTGTTCATGATTATTCAAGGAGATTCAATCCTTCGATCACTGCTCAAGTCTGACTCACAGGCTTGGATGATCTCAATCACCATCAGCGGGGTAAGCATATTAGGTGGTAATCGTTTCTGGAAACGAGCTGATCAAGCAGCCCAAGGAGCCAGAGCAGAGGAGATGGTTGGAGCAACCTTGAACCAGCTTCGAGCTTATGCCTGGACTATCGAGCATGATATTCCTGTACCAAGATGGGGAAATGTCGATCACCTCGCCATCTCGCCATCAGGGAAATACTTCTGTATTGACACTAAATCAGGCAAGGGCACCATCGTTCTCAAAGGACATGAATTATCCAAGCAATACGGCAGAACAATTTACCCTTTCCCAAAAGGCAAAAGCATCCTCAAGGCTGTAAAAGGACAAGCAGGACAACTCCAAAAAAGTAGGGCAGCTACTTGGGTAAAACCAGTTTTATGTTTTGTTGGAAGCCAGGTTGAAAAGTCAATCTTGAATACCCAGGTGCAGGGTGTATTGCTGACCGATGTTCATTCAATTGCCAGCATTCTACAAAGTATGAGTGTCCACCAAAGTTTGAGCTAACTAAAACATTGCGATCGCAACCCGTATCACTCAACCCAACAACCCCCAGCCCGCCCCTAGGACCTGTCCTAGGAAGCTTTGGGGTTCGCCTCTGGCAGTTCAGCAGGCCCACTGTTCTTCTGGTGGTTGTTCGGGTGGTGGAGGTGTGAGGAGTGGTGGTATTGTTTGTGCGATCGCAGGGTTGCACTGAAGATAAGATCACCAGCCTGGTATTGGGAATGTTCTGGGCTAGTCCTCGTAGCTTAGGCTTTCTGGGTACAAAGCCGTCAAAGTGGTTAAGACTCGCTGAATACCCTCTAGGGCTTCAATGAGGCCAAATACCTCCATGTCTAGATCAGTCGCTAGATCAAACATTTCTTGAGCACGAGTTGTGTCGCCTTGGTTAACGACATCCATTGCCAACTGATGAAGGTTGAGTAAGTTGGTTCTCATCTCAGGGGGTTCCCAACCAGGACCATCTCCCAGAATGCCTCTAGCCTCATCGAGTAGATCCACGGCTGCGAGGAGATTTGTCGTCTCAAAGTTCTCATACAGATTCTGCCACTCTTCATCAGTCATTTGAGGCATGAGCCGCTCCAATTTCTCCAGCTTCAGTGCTTAGTGTAAGCCGAATGTTCACAACAAAATCGCAGGCATCACTGAATTACTTCCTCGCAGTTTCTTAAGAAATAACACAGGACCCTTCCCATACCAGGCATTTCGGGGTATTCCTCTATCAACGATGTTTGCAGGATTGGTTTATGACCACTCATACAGACAGCACTGGCGCTTATCTCAAAGAAATCGGACGCTACCCCCTTCTATCTCACGAAGAAGAAATCCAACTTGCCAGACAAGCCAAAGCTGGAAACCTTCGGGCCAAACAACGGATGATCGAGTGCAATCTGCGCCTGGTCGTCTCCATTGCTAAAAAGCATCAGAATCGGGGCTTGCCATTCATGGATTTGATCCAGGAGGGCAGCATCGGGCTGAGTAGAGCCGTTGAGAAGTTCGAGCCAGAGCAAGGGTATCGCTTCAGTACCTATGCCTATTGGTGGATTCGGCAGGGAATTACCCGCTCGATACAGAATAATAGTCGTGTGATTCGCCTCCCGGTATGGCACTGGCAGACGGGGAATCAAATCAAACAGACTCGACGACAGCTCTCTCAAGAATTCGGTCGTGAGCCTACGCTTGCTGAAATTGCACAAGCAATGGAGATTGACATCGAAAAGCTGAAGCAAAACATGCACCATCTTCAAGATGTTCTCTCTCTCGACATGCGGGTGGGGAAGGAAAAAGACACAACATTGGGGGAGCTGATTGAAGCAGATCATTCGACATCAACCTATCTTGAAGTGCTAAACCAGAGCGAAGAGGTATCGAGCTATTTATCACTGCTGGACGAACGACAACGCTATGTGGTTATCCAGCGGTATGGTCTAGAAAATGGTGAACCCCGAACAATGAAAGACATTGGTCAACAGCTTGGCCTCAGCCGGGAGCGAATCAGGCAGATTCACGAAAAAGCGATGAGGAAATTGCAGAAAAGCAGTGACCAAGCGACAAAGGCCAAAACTGCCTAGAGGCACAAAAAAGAGCTGACACTTGAGATTGATAAGTTTAGAGAAAACTATCTATCTAGCATCCTTACTAACTCATTGATCCAGCCGTAATACTCATCACTCTTGTAAACACGAGAAAGGTAGCACTGAGCCTGGATCTTGTACACCAATTCTTGGGCATGGTTCAAATCACATTCTCTAACTTTTGACCAATCAGGATTAACAGCAAATCTTTCAGTTCTTAGCAGCACCATCCGAGTTTATGCTTCGTTCTTTGGATAAACCTCAAAGCCCTCTTACACAAATGCCACCACGTCAACTGTATCAATACAGCATCATTTCTCCGTGATCAAAATCACGGAAATTGCTTTCTTTCGGAGGAATAAGCCATTTTTTTGCGATTAATGGTATTCATGCTAGTCATGATGCCTAGAAGAGGTGACTACATAAAGCATTGAGATTGCAAACAACGAAACCCAAACTATGGGCTTATTGAAAGATTTCCAAAAACTCTTCTTAAGTTCCATCATTGTCAACTCTCGTAGATAGACACAGATTAGGGATCTGAGGATGAATCGCTAGGCTTGTTCATGGGGTTTTAATCCTTCAGTAACCAGAATTCTGGTAGCACCTCAGAACTTCGCAAGGCTGATTTGCGCCCCATCCAAGTTCACCCCTCTCCAGCTCCTAACTCTAAATATCGTGCGATTGAGTGTTGCCCCCCTGAGATCACTGCCCCTAACAGAGGCAGACCTGAAATCCGCATCCGTTAGATCTGCTCCTGCAAAGCTGGTGGATTCCAAATTGCAGCCCACAAAGATGGCATTCTTGAGATTTACTCCCTTGAAGCTGGACCCCTTCAGATTCGACTCCCAAAAGTCGATACCCGTCAGATCCAGCCCTGAGAAGTTGCCACCCTCAATTTCTAGCAAAGGGAAATATCGCTCCCCGGCCTGATACCGCTCAATGATTTTCTTAGCCTTACTTTCAACAGTGTCATCCAGCCAATAAGGACCGTAATGTTCATCTAGCCACGGCATCCCCGTCCCGTGATTTTTCTGCTGTAATAGGTACTTACTTAGCCCTCGCTGGCTGAATCGCCAGTGACCATCGATGCAGGCACCAGGGCAATTACCTTGCAGGGTTGCATTCATCAGGCTGTCTTCGGTCAGCCCCAGGAACGCTGCGGCCTCGTGGGGGAGCAGTACCTTGTCTATCTGTGGGAGCTGGTGGGTGCTGGTGCTGGTGTGATTAGTTTGCATGGTGCGGACCTCCTTTGAATTCCCGACCCTGGCAGTAAAGGGGACCGCTGATCTGTAAACGCGAAACGTCTTCTTGAATTCTCAAGTCTGCGTCATCCCAAGAGAGTCGCTCATTGGACGGGAAGACCACGATCACATCACTTTTGCGAATGCAAGCCTGCTCTCCGTCTCCATAGAAGAGCTGAAACAGGCTAGGGTGTTCTTCATCAGTTTGAAGCGCATAACAGGACTCCCCAAACTCCTCTGCCTCTGTCTCGCTATTGAATGAGCAAAACGGCACTTCGATGATGTACTCACCACAGTCCCATCCCGTAATTGATCTGTGCTGAGAATTCCAAGGGTACTGGGGTAGTCTATCGACATTGAGGCGACCTTCCATGATTGCCAGCAATTCAGAATAGACTCCCCAACGGAAACGCGATAAGTTGAGCCACTTGAACCAATTTTTATCAGATGGCCTGATATTAGGATCTTGAGGGCCTTGCCATATACACAGTAGGTCAATTTCTATTGCTGAATCGTCATACTCGCAAATCTCATAGCCAAAGAACTTGATCAGTAGGTGACAGACGGATTCTGGCATTGGTTCACAATCCGAGATTTCATCATATCGGCCTTGCTGGTGGTAGTCATAAGTCGTGCTATATCCCTCAGAAATGAGGTAGTAGGCATCCAGCTTTGCTTGGGTATGGGTTCTGGTTGGATGTCGAACGCAAGTCATCTTGCTTTTCAGATAACTGGCCTCATGCGTTATCCAGAAAATACTTGGATTGGGAGGCACCTTAATCACTTTTTCTGTAGCCACTTCCTCAATCAAAGGTATGTCAGCACCCGTGGCTAGATTTACCTTTCCGCCAAGGATATTGAGGACTCTATTCAAGCTATTCAGATTGAAGTTTATTACTGGGTCGAAAACCCAGCCTCTATCGGAATGGCGATGGGATGCATAGACCCGTTTCCAGTCATTACCACCGATGAGTTGATTAATCGTGATACGATTTCCCAGCTGCTCTATGTCTATCGTCGGGATGCCCTCAAATGGTCGGCCAAATACTCGCTGGGTAATGCAGAAGCTCTCAGGCTCATCAGTGCCAGCCTCAAAAAACTCGATAGCTTGCTCATAAATATTGTGAATATCAGCACCTCCACTACTTGGATTTGCAGCCAAGGATGCTTTTGGGTTGTCGATGTATCTTTCGTAATCCTCAAATCCTTGAAGCGTCATGGCATGAACCTCAAGGGCCAAACCTGGCTTATACCGTCGGTGGTTAATACCTGCCATTAATTCAGGGTTTAACAGGCAATCTGCAAGGTCGGTGTGGGTCTCTTCATCTGAGAAAAACAGATGCTTCCAATTCCAAACATCGTACAGATCTATCTCGTCTAGTTCTGCTTCTGGGTCCACATTTGGCTGATGTGTTGCACCATAATACTTCTGCAATAGGTAGCAAACATGCTCTGAAAATATGGCTTCTTCTAGGTTTGGGAAGTCTTGAATTGCATTACGTCCGTATTCCCATGCGTCCCAGTGGATTGAAAGGATATGCAAAATGGATTCAACTAAATCAAGCTTAGTGCCGGGGAATGTAATGTTTGTTTCTGTTGGCTTATTAATGCGAGGGCCAAAGGTAATCCAGTAAACGGGGTTACCCACGGGAGTAACTGCGGTTTGCATCGCTATTTCCTCCATTGATTAATAGGTATGAAGTGGATAATTTGCCTAGGCATTACAAGTTCTGTGCAGAATTTGAAGTGCCTAGGCAATACAAATTCCAGAGGGAAAACAAAAAACTAAACAGCAGGATTCAACTCAGGCTCAGCATCTTTCTGTGCCCTGTCTGCGATGGATTCAGCTAAGCGAGTGAAATAAGCCCGATCCTCAGCGGTGGTGTGGTCGAAGAAATAATTGTGTCCAACACCCCGGATGTCCTGATGACTGAAAAATCTTGCATTGCGATAGATGTGATTCAGGAGATCATGATCGGCGCATCGAGCAACATTGATCTCGTACTCTCCCTTCATAAAAAGGTATGTGCCATCGTCGTACAGAGTGCCGCCCTCGGCATCTTCCATCGGACTCCCAAAGGCAGTGATGATTTGCGCTAGATGGTCAAAGATGGGTTCTTCAACTCTCTGCTGAGGTTGGGGTATTGGATCGGGAGCAGCAGATTGGCGTTTAGCATGAGATTGAACACTCTGGGAATGCATACCCCGATCAATCCTGCGGCGCTGGATAAACTGAAAACCATCAAATAGATGACGTGCAACCTGACGGGCATAGTCCTCAATCCCTCGCTGCTCTTCTTCAGGTGTTTCAAACCCCTCCTTCTGTGGCTTGATGCAAAGTTTACAGTCACTGGGGAATGCAGAAGCTTCAAACCGTGCCCAGACAAACTTACCCTCAAGGCTCCTAGGTTTCCGCCCGTGAACAATCTCCAGGTATCCACTCCGATCCGTGACATAGAAGCTAAGGTATTCGTGATAATCCTCGATGGCTAGCTGGCATCGCTGTAAAACATACTGATAGAAGCCTTCAAACGTCGGTGCTGGCGGTAGTGGCTGAGAATGCTCAGCAATTGCCATCCAGTACTCGCTGTACTCCAGATCCTGGCTCTCAAGTGCATCAATAAATTGCAGGGCTTGGGGAATATGCTCGTGTTGGAAAACATTCGAGCCACAGTGGATCACACCAAATTCTCCGAGTCGTAGCTCTACTCTGATAGCTAGTGAGCAATTGCCCAGCTCCCCTTGCTGCAAATAGACCGGACGAATGCGACGACGCCAGTATTCATCAGCCAAAATCTCCATAATGACTGCATCACCTTCAGGGTCACAGTAGTCAGGGTGATCAGCTTGTTCATCCAAGCTCTGAGCAACACTTTCAACTTCCTCATCCGAGTGGCAAGGCTTCAGGTCAAACCAGCGGTTGGGGTCAATCCTAGTGTCTGGATCAACCGTAATTGTCCACGTTGATTTAGTCATAACTACCACCCGTAAAATCGCTGGACAATACCCACCCGGATGCTCTCAGCTATCTGAGACTCAGGTGATATCAGCGGATTGAACTCACTCAACCAGGACGAAACCCGGTCAAGGATCTGGTCTGATGGCAGTCCCGTGCATGGATCTGGGTGCTGTCCGTAGTCGGTCTGGTGGTCGATCCAAGCTTGCTCGATGTAGCCGTAGAAAGGGGTTCGTTCCATTGGGGTGTACCTCGATATAATTGGTAAGATTCGATCTAACGCCCTCCCAGAGCCGGAAGTGATGGTAGGGCGTTTTTATTGTGGTTTGGGGTGAAGTCTGAGAGGTGGTATCAAGGACGTGATGGCCGCTGCTTGCTGTCCGAAGGTTTTAGGCCAGTCGGAAACCATCGGATTGCTGCATTACGCCCCCCATACTTAAAACGGTGCGTCATCAAGGGGTTAGCTTTGGAATAGAAGTCTCACCGTGCTTGCGCTCAAACTCCTCAATGCTAAATATGTTCAACAAATCAGCAACAGCCGTTTTTAGACCAACCGTTATAATCGCTTCTCGGCCTGCGTAACCAATGCATATTCCAGCTAGTTGCGAAAGATGTTTTTCATACGTCGCAAAGGGTATCAGGTTATTTTTCGCAAAAATGCCCAGCTTAGCCAAGCGAGTTTGCACAGAAGGGACAGCCTCAAGCAGACTTTGCTCATGATCTATGAATACTGGAGCCAACGGAAAAGCGTCATGAATCTTCTTATAATTGTTGATAAGTGTCGTCAGGTTCCAACATTCATAGATTTGTGGTCCGGCAATTTGGCGAAAATCAAAAGGACCAACTTTGGTGTAATCTGTTGCGATTTCCCACGGTTCCCAAAAACGGTAAAACTCTACCCCACGAGTAGATAATTCAGACCTGGCAAGGAAAAAAGTTCGAGCAGTTCGCTCCCCGTAAAACTCAGGACTTAGACATAGCCTTACCCCAAAAATAGCTCCCTGTCCGACGATTTCTCCTTTAGGGAGTTTGGCTTTTAGCTGCAATATAGCGGGTTTCCCAAAGGTTATCCGGGTATCACTACCTTCTTTCCTTGCTAATCGCATATATTCTCTAATTTTCGTTATTCTGAACATATTCTCACCTTTTGTTGGATGAATTAGAGATTGTGAGTCAGCCTCTAGGACACCTGTTATTGATAGCTGCAGTCCTAGAGGCGAGAGAGTCCAGGTGAAGACCCTCAAGGTTAGCCCTCGCAGATAAAAGGCAAGGCAACCCTGGTTTCTGCCAAACACTGTTTGACATTACCTTTAAGTGTCTGCAGGCGTTCTGATGTGGCCTCACCATCCATGTCATGAAAACATGCCTCACCAACGCGCCAAGCAATACTTTGCAGCAAACAAGGTGAGGGGGGTGTCGCTTGGGAGGCAATCAAAAAAGCACTTTCAAGCAATTTAAGGTAACTGCTTGTGCAAACTTCATTCCCTTCAAGCCGATAAGCTCCCGCCTCTAAACTCAAAGCGTAGTATTCCTGTAGGACAAGCAAGGAAGCCTCTATCAATGAGCCTGGATTGCGATTTTCGACTGGATTCATGGGGCTTTCTCCATGTTTTGTGTCACGGGTAGCTATTCGGCGGGGCGGTCTGTACGGAACTGGAATTGAGTGCTGGTGTTTTCAAGGATTGTGCGGGTAATCGCTTCCCGGTCTTGTGGGTGGCACCAGGGCAAAGGGGAGGTTGGGCATGGTTTGTGGTTCATGGGTGGAGTCCTTTTTTAGGTGTGAAATCTGGGGGGCTGGCAGGGGGGTAATTGTCGTTGGTATTGTTTTGCGATCGCAACTCAAAAGACAGGTTGAAGCAGCTTATTCCTGTGGGCATGGACTCCGACAGACCGCTGGTCCAGGACAACCCAAATAATGGCTTCAGGCTTTCCCGTCTCTACCGCTTCAACACTCGGCAAGATAGTGGGGGAATCGATTTCGACTAAGACCGTCTTGACCCATTCCAAGGAAGCGACAAAGACATCTTTGCCATTGGTATTGTGCAAAAGAGAGCAAAGGCATAACTTGAAGGAGCCTGGGATGTCCTCTCGCAGCTCTATGGCGGCTTGATGGAATTTAGCCTCGTATTGTTCGAGCAAAGCGCCGATACAGGCCGAAGAATCGATAATTTCCTCCTCCAGCGTTAACAGCACTCGCTCTGAGGGGATATTGATTACAGTTGAGTCTGGCATGTCTCTAAATCCTTTCTAGGTATAACTTCAGTAAATTTAGTTGGGTAATTGTCGTTGGTATTTTTTTGCGATGCTCGGAGAGCGGCCTTCGGCCATCGCGGATGTGATACTGCGCCAATTACTCCGGCCTAAGCTGCTGATAGACCAAGATTGCCGACACATCAAAGACGAGCATATAAAGGACAAGGAGATGCCCCAGAAAATCGGGCACTGTTTCAGTCCTGGCATAGAAGACCTCTAGAGGAATGGAGTGATAGATGACACCCAAGGCGTGCCAGCAAAGATAAAGAATAGAAATGGCAACACTCGCCATGACCTGAATCAAGAGCTGAGTGAACAACACGGTGCACAGTTTTTTTCCCAGCGCCAGCACCGAGCATCGATGAAGCAGAAACCCTTCGTACACATCAACCAAATCTTTGCCGACTGAATAGCCGATGTTGATGACGCCTGCTTGGACGGTACGGATAACTTTCATGGGTATCTCCTCATGAGTAAATTTGGGTAATTGTCGTTGGTATCAAGTTACGATCTCGTTTTCGGTATCATCTCCCGTCGTCTTTCCCGTTCTTGCCTCTGTAGGTGTCCCAAAGAAAGGCGACATGTCTCAGGCCAATGACACCCGCTCCACCGAGAAAGCAAACTAGCGAACCGTGATGAAGGGCATCATTAGCAAGGGGGTTATGGATAATCGCCTTGGACAGTTCTATGACTGGCTGAAACACAGGTGCTTCAAGGCGCAAGCGACCTGTGATTGGAGCTGGCCCGACCAAACCATCAACCATGAGCCAGCAGCCCCAACCCACCATGCCGAGGCGCAGGGCAATAACTGGCAAGGCTGAAATAATGTTTGAGAGTACTTCCTTTTTCAGTGGCTTATCTATGGGAGCTATGTTAGTCATGGGTTCTACCTCACTTGCTTTCTCGTGATTCAGATTCATGCGATTGAGCGGCAGATAATGCCAGCTTCATGAAAACGAAACGTCCCAGAGCATGAGCGGCTACCGCCGCAGGGAAAGACAAAAGCCACAAGGAAAAAAGCAGCGGAACTACCTGTGCAACGGGTTCTCCTTTAGCCAAATAGAAATTTCCCACTGGTGTGGGGATACTTGCCTCCCAAATCGTGGACTTGACCTCAGACTCTGGCAAGCACTCCGCCAAGGTGACGGGCACATACCCCAGTCGAGAACAATCACTGTCTATCAAATAAGGTGAAATTGTGAGCAAGCCAAATACAACACAGCTCACAGACATTGCACCTAGAACAAACTGGAGCGTTGAACCCACCTCTTCTAAAATCGTGGGTTGTCTTGGGACAGTCCTTGGACTCAGTTCAGTTAGCATCAGTCTTCTCCTTAGCTTGGTGGAATGGGTGACGGATGAATATGCCACCACCCCAATTGATGGGTCGGGAAGGGGCAAAACAATATGCCACCCTCCCTTAAATCAGCTAGGCCAATATCACAATTCGCCCCGAATCTCTTCAATCACGCCATCCCTCAGCACCATCTCAACCTGCATCTTGCGAACAAAGTGGTCGCCTTGCTTGACGTAGAAGAAGTTATCGACCTGACCTTGATCAACTTCCAGGCCCAGCTCCAAGGTTTGGACCTGCTCCAGTTGCTGCAAGACTTGGTTCTTTTGCTGGAGCAGTTCGTTTTTGCGTTCATTGGCCTGAGCCTGGATACCTTGGATTTGAGCCTGAGCCTCGGCAACCGTGCTGTTATCGGCTCCAACGATTTGGATGGTGTGTTGACTCAACTCCCCAACCATTTGTTGGACCTGGGTATCGAGCTGGGTGAGCTGTTCGTCCAATTGGTCAGATTGGGACTGGAGCTGTTGACGGGCTTCGTCTTTCCAGAGTGGGGTGACGATGGCTTTGACGGTGATCGGGCGATTGAGTAAGAGCTGATTATTTGATGGAGACTCAACCCAAAGTTCTGGCTTTGGTTGAGTGGGACGGTCTTGAGTAAGCATAATGATTGCTCCTTAATTAGATGGTTTTGAAGGTGACGGATAATATGCCACCGTTAATTTGCTAGTTGGTGGTGACAGGTAATATGCCACCAGCTTTATTGGCTCCAGTCGGAGGTGCCAGGTAATGTGCCACCGCTCTGATTTACCTGGTTGGAAGTGACCGATAATCTGCCACCTTCCGAATTTGGCTGAGTGGTGACGGGTAATATGCCACTCCTGTTATTTGCCGATGATGGGGCGATGGTCCCCCGCAGCCACCAGCCCCCAAACCCAGCGATAAGGGCGACGAGCACCACCAGCCAACCCCAATAGCTGAAATCGCCAAGCACGGCCATGCGGTAGTCATGCTCCCTTCGCTTTTTGGCATCCTCACGCAAGGCTTCCTGGTCCGCGAGGAGCATTGCCCGCTCTCGGACAGCGAGGGCCTCTTTCGACTGCATCGCCCAGACTTGGTACTGAGAGTTCATCAGCTCCAACAAGATTTGACGTTCTAAACTTCCCGGACCTCGGCCTCTAAACACTTTCCCGGCACCGTTTCGCCTTCAAGGGCTTCCTGGGCTTCCTCCTTCGCCCATTCTTCGGCAAACATCTTCTTCAAGTCACGACTCAGTTGCTGCATGTGGTACTTATGCGCGGCTTGGACAACCCGCTCTGAAGTCTTTCGAGCATTCTTGACGACTCGGCGGCAGGTTCGCAGTGAGTCAGCTTTTAAAGCTAACTTCATGCCCTCATCGACTTCCTCCACATCATCAATAGTCACTTCTTCCTCGGGTTCTTCGGTGCCCTGCAATTCAGCTTTGACCGCATCAACGGGGTCTATGCTCTCCTCAGAGACCCGCTCACAGACCAAGGTGAACAGCGGGTGGTACAGGTCATTGCCCGTCTCAATCCCCTCAGCAGTGATGGCTTTGTGGATGGGCTTAAGGTCAACCTGATGGGTGTCAGCGGTGTAGATGCACCAGGCATGGGTGTAGTTATCAGCCGATTTCTCTTCTCTCAACTTCACAACACCTTGCAAAGTTTCCAGGTCATAGCCGTCTTCACTCATTCCGCAGGCTCTCAGTAGATGACCGACTTGCTTGTCATCCATGCCGAGGGTTTGCATTAAATCATTCATAATAGTCATTCGTTTATTTCTCCAAATGTTGAACTGTGGGAATATATCACCGGGGTTTTGATATCGGTGGAGTGAGGGGGACATAGAAATATGCCCCCTCTTCCTGCTGGGATCAGTCATCCATAACGAACTCCTCGAATCTCGTCTGTGAATCATCACAAAGGAACATGCCACCAGCATTTTTTTGGTAGTGGCATGAGCCTTCCTAATCGAATCAGTCATCCTCCTTCAACCCTGCATAGATACTTATTGCAGGGCTATCAGAATCTACCGCCGGGGGTTCCTCTTCTTCTCTTGGAGGCACATAAGGCTCAGGGGGTGGAGGTTCCACGACCATTGGGGCGGCTGTGGATGGAGCTGGTGAGGGTGGCGTCAATTCAGGAGAACCCCCATCAGCAGTCACCATAATCAATGCCAATTCGTAAAACGTCTCAACCTGATCTCTTGAAATCAGGATGGCTTTGCGAACCTCAGCTACGGAATTGGTCCGAAGGGCAACAACCACTGGCTTAAAGACGGCATAGAGAATCGTCACGCACTTAGTCGCAAACGTTCCGTAGAAGTGTTGCTTGGATGCTTGCAAGATTTCCTTATACTCTGCATTAGGGTATACAGCATCTACTTTTAATCGCTCAGGCATTACACAACCTCCTTAACTGGAGCAGGTTGTAGTTGCGTCACAGGGGCTGCATGTTGTCGCCAAATCAGATATAGATCGATAAACCTCTGTTGCTGAGACAATGACAATCGAAGTTGAGCAAATGCTGTCTTGATTTCTTTGCGGACTGGAGCGAGGATATCAGCCTTGACCTGACATAAATCAGCTAGGTAGTCTCCCCAGAAAAAGGAACCTCCCCCGCCGACATAAACACGCTTAGAATTCATAAAGTCGGTATCCGCTGCCAAGTCATCACTCAGGTCAGTCCAGACTAAATCTTTGGCTTCTTTGAGTGCAGCTAACGTAATCGGCTTCTCCTCTTCACTGAGCATTGCCGATAATCCCCCTTCGCCCCAGGCCATCGCCTCCTCATACAGCAGCTTCGCCCCCGTCAATTCATTGCTGAAGGCAAACGGGAAGTTCCGCAAAATCTCAATGGTGCCGTACCCCGTCCAGGTGTAAGCATTAGGAACCACATTCGCCTGCTCATCCTTGAGGTTGATAATCGTCACATCTCTGTGACCAAACATCAGGATTGAACAGGGGTACACATTCGCATAGCTAGCAAATCCTGCACCCTCTGGATGAACCTGGACCCGAACGGGATTACATGAAACTGTGTCAATCCCATACTGGAAACTCCGAATATGCTTGAAAATTAGCTCCTCAGTTTCTCGGAAGTAGGGAGCTTCATTTGAAGGCAGCATCAGATCAATCTCAACATCCAGGGGGCTATCGATTTCGCTGATGTACTGACCCACGATTGACAGCACCTTAGCCACGGCATGGTGCTTTTTGATCCGATTCACCTTGGTCCGACGTACAGCCCCCTCGGCATACTCACCCACAATCCAATGGGCACCATCAAATGACAGGTGTGACCCTTGCCGATTGTTTACTAAGTTCAGCGACTCGTAATAGCTTGCCGTGACTTTGCGGATGGCACTCGATTGCAAAATCAAGTCCTCTACACCCACCTTGCCAGGGTGAGTGGTTTGGACAAGAACTTTGTTACCGGATGCCCCAGTATCGATTCCAAATTTGGCGATAGCGTTCATGGATTTTCGCTTCTCCATAATCAACGAAATAATGTACCGCCACCCCAAATCACGATTCACACAAATCCCCCTAAATCCCCACAAATCCCCTTGCAACTCCCCCAAATCCCCCTCGAAATAGGTGAGACTTGGGGGAATCCAGAGAATGACCTGAGAACTTGCAGGAAAGCTTGGAGTGGTGCTACTTTGAGGGCAGATTCAAGAGGTTCTGGAGGGGTCGCTGAGGCTCCCACACCCATCACCACTCCGAGGCACCGGAACGGAAATTTACCCAAGCGGACTGACCCTAAATTTTCGTAGTACATTCAGAAACATTTTTGTACTATCACGTAGTACTTCCGTAGTTGTTTTGTAACTTCACTCTGTAGTATTCAGTAGCATCTTTGTAGTTTTCATGAGAACGATCACGTTTGTGGTCGATGGAATCGCTTTTTAAAATTTCACAGCAGGTTTTCCCATGCTTAAAACTTTTCTGGTCAGACTTTGGCAGCACGTCACTCAAGGGTTCGTTCGTCCTCAAGCCAATGATCCAGTCGATGAGGTTGAGGAATTCAAGAGGTTCTACCGCAAAGAACTGATTGAACCTAGTAATCGGAGGAGGCTTTATCAACACGAACTGGTTGAGGCTTGCCGCGAACTTGGCTATAACATCCAGAGCGTCGAGCCAGATCCTGACATCGACCCCATGACTACCGCTGTCTGGGTCGGCTCCAACCCATTGGTCAAGAAGCTCGGCCCCTACGTCAGAAAAGTAGACCTCATAGCGACCTTTGAAGCATCCAAGAAACTCTCAATGTCACGGCACCTTGAAGCGAACCCAGAGCTTTATGAGGCACACAAGGCCGCAGTCGATGATTGTCTGAAACGTCTGGACAACTAAGCCAGAGGCCGATGTCATGAAGACGATGCGGACCATCTATGGAGAGATGATTGACTATTACGATGAGGATGAATCTCTCGTAGATGCTCCAGAGCGCTATTACAGCGAATCCGAGGTTATCACTGACATCGACCGCATGAGTACCGCTGTCTGGGTCGGCTCCAACGCGATTGTTCAAAAGTTAGGCACCTACGTTAAACGAGAGGACTTCAAAGCCCTCAGTCGAGGGTTTCTACCTGAAGCCTTAAAAAGTGTCGCGGGTGGTGCAGTCCAACGGATTCGGGGCAAGAAACCCAACGAGGAAGATAAAGAACGCCATGCCCATGATGTGGTGTTGTCAGCCCCCAAAAGTGTGTCGATGGCACTGCACTTGGAAGGAGATAACAGACTCTTTGATGCCCACATGGAGGCAGTCCTCGAAACCTTTGAGTTGCTTGAACGAGAGTATGCCCAGACCCGAATTCAGGTGAATGGGGTCCGCTCCGTCGTCGATACGGGCAATATGATTGCGGCGTTGATGCCTCATCACACGTCTCGCGATGGAGACATGCAGCTCCACACCCATATGCTGATCATGAATGGGACACAGGGACCAGATGGTCAGTGGCGGTCCCTCTCTCATGAAAAGCTAGCTCAGGCCAAGTGGATCGGCAGCTTCTACCGCCAGAAGTTGGCAGAGAAGGTCCAGCGGCTGGGCTATCGGATCTACCAAACCAAGGATGCATTTGAGCTAGTGGGCTACGACCGTTCTGATGTCGAAGTCTTTTCTAAGCGTCACCGGGCCATCGTCAAAGCCGTTCGAGATGAAGGGCTAGAAGTTACTCCAGAGAACAAAAAGCTGAAGGTACTCCCCACTCGCAAAGCTAAGCGGGGTGTGGGTAAAAAGCTCGAAATCATCCAAGACCATTGGAGAGAAGAAGCCCTCTCTCAAGGGGTGAGCCATCCGATACTGGCTGAACCTCTGGCCGTCATGCCTGACCCAGATAGAGCCAGGTATGAGGTTGAGAGTGCCATTCGCCATTATGCGGAGTGGTCCTCCATCTTTGAGAAGGACGACATCTATGCCTATGTCTTCAAGACCCTCAAGCGTCAGGGCATGGCTATGGAACAGGTGGATGAGGCCATCAAGCAAAGCAAAGAATTGATCCCCGTTGAGCGTGGTTTCACCACCGTCACTGCCGTTGAAGAAGAAGCCCAGATCCATCAGCGCTGGATGGCAGGCCAAGGTCAGGCACAGCCGATGGTCGCTAATCCCTCACTCCTGGGGATTTCGGTCAAGCTGAATGAAGACCAGGCCAAGGCCATACTCAACACCCTCTCCAGCTCTGACCGTTACCAAATCTGGCAGGGCTTTCCAGGGGTGGGCAAGTCCAGAACTTTGGGAGTACTCAAGACTTTACTGAATGGATCTGGCTTAAATATTCAAGGGTTCAGCCCCACGATTCCAGCGGCGAAGAAACTTCAGGATGAGCTAGGCATCACGACCAATACCGTTGAGCATCTAGTTCTACATAAAGCTGATGACAGCCCCAATCAAGTCTGGCTGATTGATGAAGCGGGCATGATGAGCCGACGACAGATGAAGATGATTCTGGAGAAAGCTGAGCCCATTGGGGCAAAAGTCATCTTCGTGGGGGATGCAGGTCAAAACTCTTCAATTGAAGCGGGCAATCCCTTCAAGTTTATGCAGGCCAATGGAGCCACCACTCACCGGATTGAGGAGATTGTCAGGCAAAAAGTTGATGTCCAAAAGCAGGCCGTTGAACTGATTGCCAGAGGTAGAGGAATTGCAGCACTAGAACTCCTTGATGCCAATGGATATGTGATTGAGTCGGGCGATAAATCTGATATGGCCCAAGCCGCAGCAGATCAGTACCTCGCTCTCCCCCTCAAAGAACAAGAGGAAACCCTGATTATCGCTGGCACCAATGAGGAACGACTCGATACGGAGCAAGCCATTCGTAGAGGCGAGAAACAAGCAGGACGGCTGGGAGAATCCAGCAAGATTGTTCAGCTCAAGTCCCGCAACTTGAGTATCGAGCAAAAGCGTCGGGCGGATTGGTATCGAAAAGGGGATTACGTTCGGCTACTGCAAACGTCTAAAACCGCATCCATCAAGCGAGGAGAACTCTACAAGGTGGAACGACGAGAGGGAGATGAGCTGGTGGTATCTTCCTTTGGCGGTCGGCTCTATCGATTCAAACCAGCGAAATACAAACTCAAGGAGGTCTACAGTGCCCATAAATTTGATGTGGCCGTTGGGGACAAGTTGCGGTGGACGACAACGATCAAAGAAAACAACTGGATCAACGGCCAACAGCTCACGGTCACCACCCTCGATGGCTTGAATATGAAGGTCAGGGACCATGAGGGACGTTCCCATGATGTACCACTGACGCAACCGCTTGCCTTGGAATATGACCGGGTGTGGACATCCTACCGCTCCCAGAGTGGCAACAAGAAACGGACGATTGTCATCACCACCAATGACCGTACCTCCAGCCGAGAGCCGTTCCTCGTCGATATTTCTCGACAAGAACATGAACTAACTGTCTATACCGAGAGCCTGAACAAACTCAGAAACCGAGTCGCCAAATCCAATGCCCAAAAAAGTGCTTTAGATCTAATCGAGGGAACCTATGGAAACCAACGAACAACAACAGAACGTCAACAATCAACAACAGAACGTCAACGAAATCAGAAGCCAACTCGGTCCCCTCACGGACGCGATCACCATCCTGACCAATCAAGTCGAAGAGGTCCAAGCCCAGAACCAACACATCCTAGACGAGAACAGAGAACTCAAGTCCCAGGTCAGGGAGCGGATCAACACCATTCCAATGGAAGTCAAAGCCGTTCTCAACCTGTTCATCCAGGAATTCAAGGAGGCGATGGCATCCAAGAAGCCCTCGGATATGAGCGAATCGATCAAGGAACTCGCCAAGGCAATGGACAACTTAAGGATGAAAATCGAGGATACCAGCGTCTTGCAGTTGACGATGAGCGACAAGGTATTGGAGGCCGCAGAGGAAATCATGCAGATCAAGGACCAGCTCCCCCGACACGCCCCACCCAAGACGGTCGCTCAGTAAAACGGCAAGCCAGTATACAAAACGGTTCACCGGAATATCACACAATCTCCTCAGACCTAGTTGGCTGGGTGAATACCTGGTCTGAGGAGCAAGAGCTATCAGCAAGCGGGTTGGAGGATCACTTGCTGGCTCTTGCCAAGGATATAGAGAATCTGACTCAAAGTCTAGAACCCAGTTCCTTTAGTGGTCTGGGCGAATTAGCTAATGTCGTTAAGGGGCAGCAAGGACAACAAGCCCTCGCCCAGAACCTTACTTATATTTCCCAGTCAATAAATAAAATTGACCAGACCATTGACCAGACCCTCAGACAGCGACGAATCAAGACCATTGCCGATGCCGTAGTGGAATGGCGAACGGGTCAGGAGCTGGCTAATGCCGTCACTGAATTGGTGGATGTTCTGGCTCAGGGCACTGAAGGGTTAGACCGGGCTATTATCCGGCTCCAAGCGGGGATTGAGGCCACCCAATATCTGGATGTTCAATTCCCCGCAATGGCTGAGTTGGTCGATGCCGTTCAGGATTGGCAGACTGAGGTGGAAGTCTCGGCGGTCATGGACGAAGTACAGGATTTGGTTGCCTCAATCACGGTGCCTCAATTCCTGGGCATGGATGACCTGGCTCAGGATGTCCATGACCTCAATGAAGAACAAGCTTTAGCTGAGAGTGGCTTGGTTGAGCAGTTGGCTGATTTGACGACTCAGATTAACGAGCTGGCTAAACCCCAGCAAGTTCAGTTTGAGGGCATAGAGCAGCTTGCCGAAATCGTAAGCGAACTCCAGCAAGGGCAATCCCTCGCTCAGGTGCAGCCCCAGCTCCAGGCCATCACCCAACAGATTGAAGCCTTTAACGCCAAGCAACCCACTTATTCTTTTGCCAGAATTAAGGAGCTGGCCGATACCGTTAGTGAGTGGAGGGCACATGAATCCATTACTCAGCACATTGGCGCACTCAATGATCTGACCGTTCGCGCTCAGCGAAGCCTGAAGACCTTCCCAGCTATGCTGCAATTGGCTAAATCCGTGAAGGCAATGCGCTCTGTGGATGCACTCATGAACGGGCCAGTCGCAGACCAACTCAAGGAAGTCGCTCGACAGTTGACGGACAAGGGGATGAGTGTCACTCCTAAGCCCAAGACCATTGATGATCAGGTGTTCTGGAAACCAGACTATACGGGAGTAGAACGACCTGACTATATTGACGAGAAGCATTGGAATGAATGGGTGGCGAGCTGCGTCCATCCTGATGTGATTGCCGCTCGGCTCCAATCCATTGCCGATGATCAGGTGATTGATCGGTTGCTGGGAGCCAAGATTGAGGACATCGCCACTCGCAGGCGGGATGGGTCTTTCAAGACGGTCCGTAGTCAGTATCATATTGAGCCAATCCGTGCCTTGATTAATGATCGGTCGCATCCTGAAGTGTTGAGCTATCAAGAGCTAGCTGAAGGGGGAGGCTGGTGGGCTGATGCTGGGGTTGACCCACTCACCTTTGAAGAACTCGGACCCAATGAGGAACCCACACTGAGTCTCTATGGAACGTTTAAACCTGATACTCCCCGCATCGACGTAGACAAGACCCGCAGAGCTAGAGCCAAAGACCCAAATGCCCCAACCAAATATCGCAAGTATGAGAATCCATTGGGAACCAAGCGCGAATTGTTTGAACGGGATATGGCCTTCCAACCCGTTCCAGATCACATCGCTGAGCGAATCTTTGATAAGTATGGTGTTGTGCAAACGGATGAGGAACGAACCAAAGGATTCTGGTACACCGTCTACAAGCATCCTGAGATTCCCATCTACCGGACTGAAGGAGACAAGAAAGATGCGGCATTAGTCTCTCAAGGAAGAGTCGTCATTGGCGGGCAGGGGGTCAATATCGGCTATCGGGCCAAGAACCAGCACGATGAAAAACTCGAAAGACGAGTACTGCATCCGCAACTAGACGTGTTTGCGGTTCCAGGCAGAGAGTTCAGGTATGCCCATGACTGGGATTCAAAGCAGTCCACGGTCTGGAATGTGCGCCGTGAAATGGTCAGAGAAGCTGAACTCATTGAAGAAAGAGACTGCGAGACATGGAGAATTCCTTGGGACTCTGAGAAAGGGAAAGGCGTTGATGACCTGATCGCTAATCATGGCCCCATCGCGTTTGAGCGGGCTGACAAGAATGCCTATCCGATGGAGCGGGAAATCACGATGCACTATCGGGGACAGTACACCCAGATTAAGAAGCGATTGAATCGCCACTTTGGATGCGCGGTCCACGATATTCCCATTTACCTAGAAGCGATGAAGGATGGGGACGAGATGGATGGCATTCGGGTCTTATGGGAGTCTTCCACTGCCCGATCCTTCCAGCATTATCATGACAAGCAGCACTATATTGAAGGCATCATCAAGCTCTCGGATGCCTATCGTAGACTCGTCAGAAAAGACGGTGACCCCAAGGCCATGCAAATCCTCGTCAATAGACTGAAAAAGCCCCGACCCATTATCAAGGTCGAGGCCAGAAGTCGGAACTTAAAGCGAGGTCGTGGGCGTTAGTCTACACGACGGGAGTCAACCACCGTACCGCCGTAAGGACTGATCCAATCAGAACCCGGCATGGGAGGTGGGCCTGGAACAATCTCTGTGCGCCTCCACCCAGATCTATCTTCAATTTCTATGAGGCTCCGTTCTTGAGGTTTGCGGTTTTCTGGAAAGACTCGGCTTTGAATATCGTCTGAATAAATTTCTGACATGGGATTTCTCCTTGATTTGAGTTACAACGTGAAACTGATTCGAGAGAATATGCCACCCCCTTTATCGGGACATGGAAACTTCTCGTTTGGGCTGTTCTTTCTTCTCAACAGGGGGACGGGCATTGTTCTTTTTAATCCTGGCAATGAGCTTGCTTGAATCTAGTCCTTTCTCTCGCCTCCGATTAATCGTATCTTTCTGTTCTTGGGTAAATCCAGCTAGCTCATCCTGACTTTCTGCGGTGGGACTCTCAGGCTGAGATGGGGTATTTTTGGACTCTACATTTATTTTCTCATCCCCAGCGGGCTGATTCTGAGAATTTAGTTTGGGTTCCTCAATCTCAGCCCGCTCATCTGTCGCTTTTGGCTTGGGAGCCTCTGTCTCAGCCTTCTGGCTTTTAGCTTCGCCTTGCTGCTCTTGATTATCCTTGGGAATGTCAGCCTCAGCTTTAAGGTCTTTCCCAGCGAGATTATAGCGATCTGGAAGCGCAATACCATTTTGGATTCTGAGAACCGTGCGAGTGCCCACTTTAATCGTCAGCGTCCCTTTGAAATTCTCAGGGTTTTTGAGTGCATCCTGAATCATCTGAGCCTGCTTTAGATTAACGGAACTGCGATCATGGTCAATCATTCCATCACCATCAAGCCGAAATATCTCTTGTCGATTCAAAATAACTCGCAGATTGCTAATCTCAATGCTACGACCCAGCTTCTCAACAATATCCTCGTTGATCATACGGAGTGGGTCAAGGTCTTTAGGTTCCGAGGCTTTCGCTTTCGGTGCTTCGGCTTCAGGTGCTTGAGAGGGTTCCGCCCTTTCTGGCTCTGAGGAGTTGTGGACCACAGCCCTCGCTTCCTCCTCACTCATACCCTCGTCTTGACCCTGCATCACAACCAGCTCGTCATAGTATTTCTGCAACTGCGGATCTTCGCTGATGTGTTCCTGGATATCGGCATAGGTTAGCTCTTCGTCCAAGGCTTTAGACAATAACACCGCATATTGGTCTTGGCTTGTGGATTCAGTCTGTACCTCTGCCCCTGCTCAAAGGCATCAAAGTTGGCCTCAGTGGTGACGAGTTTCTGAACGTCTTCAATGTCCATCCATTAACAGCAGCTTGAGCCACGACCTTCTGATCCAGCTCACTCAATAATTCTGGATTCTCACTGAGGCGAGACTGAATATCCTCCCAGGTCAGATCTGGATTCTTCTCAAATTCACCCAGTAGTTGGGAATATTGCTGTTGGGCATCCGTCGATAGTTCCACCGAGGGATTCACTACAGAAGCATTCACTTCCAATACTGTTTGAGCTTCAGGCTCCTGGGTCAGCTCCTGATTAACCTCTGGGGTGGGGTTCTCTAGTTTGTATTGCGCCTCCACTGACTTTGCGGTCTCAGCTAGATAAACAGAGGTATCTTGAAGCTTTGCATCAGCCATCTGAGATACATTTGGTCCCTGGGAGATAATCGCGGTTGCTTCATCCGGTCCTTTCCCAGCTTTGAGCGCTTGGTAGAAGACTTGCTTGTCATAGTCAGCTCCCAAGTCGGGCTGATTTTGGATAGTCTCCTGAATACGCTCATAGGTGAGATTGGGGTCATTCTGTTGCTCAGATAGGATCTTTACATATTCATCTCGTCGCTCCATATCGCGCTCTGTGGGGATGGAGGCTTGGTTCTGTGCTTCAGCCATTGTTGCTTGTCTCCTTTGTACGGTTTCCATTGCATTACGAACGTTCTGCTGCACTTGCTCTGGCAGCTTGCTCAGGGTCTCTTCAAACCAATTCTTGGCCCGGTTGATGTAGTGGTTGGTCATCCTCCACATATGGACCACGGGACGAGCCACCACGGTAGGAATGCCCTGTCTGGCATAGCTAATGGCAAGCTTGCCTGTATCAATCATGCTTTTCCCGATCACCGTCGGAGCGGCAAACCCACTCAAGGGCCGTGCCCAGGCATCCGTCTTTGCCAGCATGTCTGGGATTCTGACTTTCGTCCAATCATCAAATGCCCTCTGCCGGAACCAATGGGTCAAACCCGGTTGAATGTTTTTGGACATCTCCGCAAACTGATTCGTGAGCCGTGTTTCGGTAAAGTCATGGATACTGGAGTGCATCCAGTGAGTGGCTTGACCCACGGCACCCGCGACGAAGGGGCCAACGATGGGGGCATGGGTCGCTGCCACGGCTACCCCTGGCACCGCTGCCATCTGAATCCCTTTCTTAGCCACACGCATTAAGGGAGCCGCTTGGAAAAGAGTTGTTCTTCGTCCCTGAGTTCTTGATATTTTTGCTGATGAAATTCTGAAATTCAAGTTTTTCCATTATTCAAGTTCTCCATAGTTAGAGTCCTAATTCGTTCCGAGGTAATGTACCGCTACCGTCCAAACCCCGATTTTGGCCTCGGTTCCGATTCTGGTTGAGCTTGTGGCCGTGGGTTTCCACCGCGACTTTGAGTTGGGCACTCTTCACATACCGCTCCGCCATCTTGGTTGGGTCTTGCACTTTCTCGGCATAGTCGCTCATCCGTAGCTTGGTCTTAATCACATCCGTGGGGGTGTTATTCCGTATCTCCTGCTTCGCCAGTTCCATTGCCTGTTCAGCGGTCTCGATCTTGACCGCCACTCGCGGCTTGCGGAGGGCGACGGCATTGATGATGACGCTGTTGGTCGCATTCACGGCCTGCTGGCCGATTTGCAACGCTTCTCTAAACTGCTGTTCTTCGCTACTCATGCGGCTTTCTCCTCTTGTTGCTTCAATTTGTGGGATTCAACTTCTTGGGTAGAGGGCAGCAAGGCATCCGCAGACACCATGCGGTCGGACATGATTTGTTCTGGAGAATCTAACACCCGCTCTTGGGCTATCCGCTCCATCTGCTTATGGACATGGCTTTCGTACATCCGTTCACATTCGGTGAACCGCTGCATATCCGTTCCATTCCGTTTCTTCAAGTTGAAGCGCATCCGAATGGGCCGATCATCCATGCCGGGGTTGGTGCAGATAAATTCCCCTTTCTTCAATCGTTTGATATCTGAAGCCGTAATCAGCCGCTTCTTTTTCTCTTGCTCATTGCGGGAGCGGCTGTTGCCCATCTTCCCGTAGCTGCGAGACTTGGAATGGTAGTGCTTGGTGTACTCCCCCAAGTCCGCACTCAGGTCTTCTCGGACCTTGTAGCTCCCACTCTTAAAGATGAATTGGGTGGAGGTGTTGTCAAAGATGGACTCTGAGGTCTCCGACTGATATTTAATCTTGGGTTGGCTGTAGCTCTGCATGGATACAAAGGAATAGAACCCATAGCTCCGATCCAAGGACACCACTTCTTCAAAGCTTGGCAGCATCAATCGGGCGAATTCATCTAGGAACACACCAAAGGGCCGATCCCGTTCTGTATCCTCATTCAAGTTGCGCTGAATCAGTAGGTGAATAGCAACAGCGACTAATGGAGCCGTGGCTTTCTTGGCCTGTCCATCCAACTCAAAGAAGATGATTTGCTTGCCCGGTAGATCCAAGGGAATGGTCGATTGGGTAGGTTCGCGCCCATCGATGGACAGACAGGGGATGGTCTGACGGTTCACCATTGGCAAGAGGTAGTTGATGCCACTCGCTAATATGCCACCAGCGGTATCTTGGGTGCCCGTCACACTCATCAGGCCCACGAGCTGTTGCCTCACCCACATGCCTAAATCGCTATCTACCTTGAATGCGCCTTCTTGGTCGGCCATTTGAATCCGCTCTGCGATACCCGGCAGGCCCATCAAGGCCCAGACCATCGGTAAGTCGGAATAGTCTGCCCGCTTCGCCATCATCAATAGGGCTTGCAGGAAGTACTCTGCATGATTGTCGAAGAAGGGATGCTTGCCTGAAATATTGACAATCACGTTATCGGACAAGGTTGAGGCGATGGACCGCGCTCTCAATGAGTCATCCGCATCTTGCATAAATTTTAGGTAGTCAAAGCCATGACTGTATCGCTTACCGGGGGCAAAGCAGTAGCAATCATATGGATCTGGTTGCTTGAGGGCAAAGGGGATGAATTTCTTCTTGAGAGTACCCTTCACATCAAAGACAATCAGGGTGTGCTCCTGGCGTATAGCATCTGCTAAGGCTAGCTCAATCACCGTGGCGGTCTTGCCCTTACCAGACCCACCCACGATGGTGACCAGGGGCTGGAGGTCTGGGAGGATCAGGGGTCATCGCTGCCCAGACGCAGGGCTATCTCATCCCGTTTTCGGTCTCTGATTTGCTTTAATCCCAGCATCTTAGCTCGATGCTGTTCCCGTCTCGTGGCCCATCGGGCATCATCGGGTTCGCGTCTCGTCTCATCCTCAAACCACCACAGGGCAATTAGGATCAGGGCCAATAAACCCGTCAACCAGGGGAGAGGGCCATTGAATAGGGGAGACAGGTCAACCCCTTCAGATTGGGGCTGGGGAGGCTGTTCGGTTTGTGCTGCATCATTCACCACCTTTGCTTTTAGCGATGGGGATGAATCTGTCGTTGTGTCTAAAGTAGTGGTCGCAGCAATAGGTTTGCTGGCTGGAGTAACCCAACTGCACAAGCAGGGGCACTGCGAGAAATCTGATGTTGGTCATGGCGGTCAGAATTATCTACGCGATAATGTACCGCCAGGTCATTTTTGGGGTGGGGTGGTGGTGTGGTGGGAGCATTAGGAACTGAGTTAACAAGCTACAGTAAGAATGAATCTCAAGCTAAGCCCGTCAAGGAATGGGGAAGTGTAGTGACAGCTTATACCATTGACTTCAGCCCAATTACCAAACTCACAGATGAGCAGTTTGACCTTCTCTGTGAGGCCAATCCTGAAATTAAGTTTGAGCGCACCCCAACTGGAGAACTTGTGATTATGCCGCCAACTGGTGGGGAAACGGGTCGAGGTAATGCAAACTTACCTCCCGATTCGTTGTTTGGAGTGAACGATATGGCCTTGGTGAAGTCTTTGATTCATCACCTGTTTCAGAATTCCTGGTGGTGGTGATCGGTCCCCTGATGTGGCATGGGTAGAAAAGTCCCGCTGGGATGCCCTCACACCAGAACAACAACGCAAATTCCCGCCAATCTGCCCTGACTTCGTGCTGGAATTGCTCTCACCCAGCGATAACCTCACCGTGACTCAGCGGAAGATGCAGGAGTACCTAGCAAGTGGGATACGGCTAGGATGGCTTATCAACCCAGAAGATAAACAGGTGGAGATTTACCGACCAGGGCAGGAGGTTGAGGTGTTGCAATCACCCAGCGCGATTTCTGGAGAAGAGGTGCTGCTAAAGTTTAGCCTCAATCTGGAGTGGATTTGGAATTAAAGAAATTCTATTCCGAAATATAGTCTTAAATCTTATCTCTCTGTCTAGTTATTGATGTGGCACGGAGAAGCCCAACTGTTTATATGCCCAAACGTAGTGATCTGGTATCACAGGACCGGGAGAATTCAATGATTTTGAATGACATCTCGTCCAGTAATCTCAACTCGATGAGCCAGCCACTGATAAGCTAATTGGCGAGAGACATCACGATCAAAGACTTCCGTAAGCTCTTGCCCACCTCCCCAGTAAGAAGATTCATAAATTAAGCTACATTTTTCATCTTTAAAGTGAATAGCCACTTCTCCTTGTACTTGTTTAGCTTGCCCATCAAAGTTTAAGACCGCATGATAGAGAGTTCCACCTCGGTAAGGAATTTCACCTATCACATTCATACTGTCAACTAAATACCTACCTTGTGTTTCAGGTACGCATTGTCTTAAGGAATCGAGTTTATTTCCATTCTGAGCCAAAGAAGCAGATGTCGGTAAAATCCAAGCAACGAAACTGCGAATAGGCTAAGTATAGTTTTATTCATCGTTTTCACCTGAAATTGAAATATTTTCGGGATCAACAGGATAACCTGAACGGTGGTTACCTTGAGTGTAGCCTTCAAAGAATTCAAAATGAAGGTGGTCTCCTCTACTACGCCCTGTGTTTCCAACCCTACCAATTTGATCTGCATTATCAACTGATTGACCGGGTCTCACATTAACCTCTGAGAGATGAGCATAAAGTGTCCCTGTCCCGTTCGGGTGTCCAACTACAATAAAATTCCCATAGCCATCTGGGTCCCAGCCAACATGATCAATCGTACCAGCCTCAACTGATAACACAGGAGTTCCTTTTGCTGCACCAAGATCTACTCCTAGGTGTGGGCGTCCTCTTCTTCGATGAAAATGAGCGAAATAGTCTGTGAAAAGATAAGTTCCTTGTGGCAATGGTGAACTGTATGTTCCTGTTGCAATTCCTGTACCCTCTGGAGTAAGTACACCAAGTGAGCCAGGACCACTATTACTCGCTAGCGCACCGGGCCTGCAAGGCAACCCAGCCGAAGCAACACCAACAGGCTCATTCGTGGAAGCATCTCCAGTCGGTCCATATTCTCAAAATTCGCGGGATTACTCCACACCTCACTTTGTTCAGGACCACCCGGCAGAGAGGTCCACTGCAAAGGACTCAACACCCGATCCGCCAGAGCAAAGTCTCCTCTCTCAATCGCAGCCATCAAATCAACGTTCTCTTCGGCTCCAATAATCTTGATCCACTCCACCGCAGCTTGAGCCGCAACCGCCCGGTCTCTGGTCCAACCATCTATCTGTTCTTTGCAGAAGAGACTGCCTAGACTCTGGCGTGAACTGATAAATTCCATAAGCACCCGTCTGAGAATTGGGCTTCCAATTCGTCCCATCACTGCTTTCGCCAATTCTGATTCGGGCTAGATACTGTCTGAGATTATGGTCAGGATCGGCGGCGTTGCAGGCGTTGACGTGCCCTGACTTTGACCATTGCTAGCGGTAGGGCTGAAGGTAGCAGCCGCCTGGTCCGTACCTACAACCGCCAGTGCCAAGGCTCAAAGCTCACCCCTTGGCTATTGCCCTCTGGGAATGACAACTCAACCCATACTTGCCCGCATTGGCTTGCATCCAGGCATACTCAGATGTCCGTGCCCAAGACCGATCTAAGCTGGAATTCTGGTTATTGCCCACATCCACGGCTAGACCCGTGTGATGCTCACTATGACGGGAGGCGCTGAGGTCAAGGCAACCACTTCTGGAGAAGCACTCGCCACCTTGTTATCCCAAATCGACTGCTGAACAGCCACGGAACGGAAGCCCGAGACTGCTTTGATATCCAATCCTTGAGACGCAGCATCTTGCCGCATCTGTTCAAAGGCTTGGGCTGCATCTGGAGCTAGAGTCTCCTGTACGCCATCGACAGAGGTCACGTTGACTAATTGACCCGTGGTTTCTGCATAGGCAAGATGACCATATTTTGAATTCGTTGGAGAAACATCACTTTGCCCTGATGAAGCAATAATCTGATGGGGTCGCCATACACCTGACTCAGGCCCGCAGCCGTCAACGCTCGATTCCTAAACTTGGCAATCTCAGCAGGCAGGCTCCTTCGACTCGCCACTAGGAACAAGCCCCTCTTGAACAGTGAATGGTGTCGGAATCACAAAGAAGTGAGGGTGCATTGCTCCCCCAGGATCGGAATGGTGTAGCAGAATTGGATGGCAAGGGAAAGCTTGGCAGTACTCGGTTTATCGGATACTCCTTAATATCCCCAAGACAAACTTGGTGTAAGAATTAGGACCAAAGGCTTAATGCCTGCTGGTTCCAACCCCCATTGACAATCTTTGGTAAACCCTTACCCCTTTGACACCCTGACCATTCTTGCCTTTGGAATGCCCTTGCACCCATTGCTTCCCTTCATATCGTCATCCCCGTCACTTGGCGAGGGGAGAGCTGATAAACTTCCGCATCTCAAAGTGGGGCAGTTGTTCGCCCTCTGGTTTAGTCTGACCGAGGTGCATTTGATGGGTCGAAACTTCTGGTCTTCCGTACCACCGGACAAGGCATGTTGAACGGAGGGTCTTCTGGTCCCTCAACACCACTGTAGGCAATATCAAACCTTGCAAACACATCCCCAGCCAAGAAGCTAAAGGCCAGGTCAAAGGGTAGCTTGTTGACGGGAATGTCGGAGAGGCCCGAACGGAGTTGACCAATCATCTCAGCACCGGGTATCTCTTCAATCGCCAGTCCGCAATCTAGGTAGGGTCTGCTCAATGGGCTGATTGACCAGATCAGGGACGGCACCCAAGGCAAATCTTTAGCTCAGGCACGGCCTTGATCACTTCTTTAACGGCTACATCGTCCTTTAGCGAGGACATAAGCTTGTGCCCGCTTCTCACCTGTGCCAGTTGCCGTTAATCGCATCACCGACGAGAGGGACAATCTGATAACGGGCAGCTTCTTGAGGTGGGACCAATCTTCTTACCAATCCCTGCTAGCTGAATCTGCTCAGCCTTGGATATTACACCCTCCCAATTGCCCGTGCTAAATCCTGAAGCGGAATCCCTTTAAAGGCGGGTATCTTGCTGAGGTTGGTTATCAGCACTTTCTCTCCCGTGGTCAGGGCGGCTTGCTGGAGCTGTTTGCCTGCTTGAGACGGGTCATACAACACTCCTAATGCGGCTTGGATAGCGGGAGCGGCATCATCCACGGTGATTTTCTGACCGTTATTAAGCTTCGTATAGAGGTTATCGACTTCATCAACCGTCAGGCCATAGACAAGGGGCACATCGCCAATGGGCACACCTGCAATATCCGTGCCCTGTCTCGCTGAAATATCTCGCAGGGTGAGTTTGGTGAAAGATGCCGTGACGGGATTTTGCTGCAAGTCTCCAAACTTGAGGATTTGGTCAGGAGTCGCCCTTGCGGCCATGCTCGATCAATCTGGTAAGGAAGCTGCACCCATTGGGTAAAGGTGGAATCTCGACATATCCCGCTTGCTCAGCCGTCGTGAGTTGTCGAAACGTCGGGGACGGTCCAGGATCTGGGTCATAGTAAAGGCCCGGTAAGTTGACGGGGGTATCTGGGCTAAGTGCTGCTGTCTGTTGCTGCTGCTGAGCGAGGGCG